>JBQCFR010000080.1:0-13163 GCA_051958885.1 Tsuneonella sp. | reverse complement strand
TATTGAGCGCGCGTTCGATCCGGCGATCGGTGTAGGTGGCGTATTGCGCGCGGACGGACCCGTCGAAGCGGTCCTGCGGCTTGGCCGGCGCGTACAGGCTGTTGCCGCCGGTGGCGTTCTGGCCGAACAGCGTGCCCTGCGGCCCGGCGAGCACCTGGATGTTCGCGAGGTCGTAATACGTGCCCACGCGGCCATCGACGTTCACCGCATTGGGCACTTCGGCGAAGTAGTTGACCACCCCGGGTGTCGAGCCGAATGCCGGGCCCTGGCCGCGCAGGGCGAAGAACGCGAACTCGCGCGGGTAGCCGCCGTTGATGGTGAACAGCGACGGCGTATTGTCGGCCAGCGAGGTGCGGTCGGTGATAGCCTTCTGCTCAAGAGCCTCCGGCGTGAACGCGGTCACCGCGATGGGGACGTCCTGGAGGTTTTCCTCGCGGCGCCGTGCGGTGACGACGATGTCACCGAGACTGGCGTCGGTAGCCGAAGCGGCTGCCTGGTCCTGATCGGCCGCCTGGGCGTACGCAGCTGCGGGGAACATGCTGCTGCCGGCGGCAAGCGCGACGAGAATTCTGGAGCGCATCGTATTCACTGGTTCCTCCCAAGGACGCATCCGACCTTCGGGGCGCGCTCTTGCCCTCAAATGATATCGATGTCAACAAGCTCTTGCCTGCTGACTTGGGGAGTGTATGCTAACCCGCCGATGCGGAGCTGCTATCGATAGCAGGTGGGAGAGCGATGTTCGATCCGAACCACTTTGCCGAGTGGGTGAGCGTGGAGGCTCGGGCCTCCGCCGCGAGCGCCCCCGCCGCCCCTCCTGTCGGCGCCGACATCGCCGCCTTGCGCGCGCATTACGACGCCTTCAACCGGCGCATGCTGGACGCCGCGCTCGCCGCTTACGCTGTCGATATCGAGCAGCGCGAGATGGCAGGCGTGCCTGTCGCCGTGGTTGCGCCGAAGGGCGGCGCGACCGATTCCCGCGTGCTGATCTGCCTTCACGGCGGCGCCTTCATGTGGGGCGCCGGCGCCGGCGCGTTGCTCGAGGCGGTGCCGCTGGCGGCGACGATGGGCTGCGAGGTTGTCACCGTCGACTACCGGCTGGCGCCCGAGCATCCCTATCCCGCCGCGGTGAACGACGCGCTGGCGGTATACGCCGGCATCTGCATCCGCGTGCCGCCGTCGCGGATCGGCATCTACGGTTGCTCGGCCGGGGCCGTCCTCACGGCGCAGACGGTCGCCCGGCTCATCGCCGAACGGCGGCCCCGCCCCGGTGCGATCGCCATGTTGCACGGCGCCGGGCTCGAGTTCGCCGGCGATGCGGCAATGGTCGCGGCCGCCTTCGACGGGCGAGAGGGCGCCGGTGGACCGCCGAAGGCGCGGGACTTGCCGTACTTCGCTACCGCCGACATGACTGATCCGCTCGTCATGCCTGGCGAGCATCCGGCAATCCTGACGCAATTCCCGCCGAGCCTGTTGGTGTCGGCGACGCGCGACTTCGCGGCCAGCGCGTGCTCGGTCATGCACCGCCGCCTGCTCGCCGCAGGGATCGAGGCGCGCTTCGCCTTGTTCGACGGCCTGGGCCACGCCCATCACATGGCGGTCGATTTGCCCGAATCGCGCGAGACGTTCGCCTTGCTGGCAGCGTTCTTCCGCGAACAGCTCAGGTGACCGGCGCGGCGGCGTCAACCGCTCTCGCGAACCACCAGCTCGACCGGAAGCTGGCGCGGGAAATCGGCTGCTCCCCCTTCCACCAGCCGGACGATGGCTTCGCCGAGCGCCCGGCCCGCGGCGGCCCCGTCCTGCCGGATCGAGCTCAGCGCAGGGCGGTGCACGCCCGCGATCGGCGCATCGTCGAAACCGATCACGGCGACGTCGTGCGGGACGGAGCGCCCGCGCGCCACCAGCTCGTCGCATGCGCCCGCGGCGATGAAGTCGCTCGCGGCGAAGATGGCGTCGAACTCGATCCGGTCCCGAATTGCGGACGCCACCGCTGCAGCGCCCGCCTCGGCGGTGAACGCGCACGGTATCACCCCGCCGAGCATGGCCGCGCTCGAGGCAAGCACCTCGCGGCAACCGGCCAGGCGCGCGGCGACCTCGGGGTGCTGCTCATCGCCGAGGAACAGGAGGCGCGCGCGGCCCGCGGCCACCAGGTGCTCGACCGCGAGCTTGCCGCCGGCGTGGTTGGCGCTGCCGATTACCGGCACGTTGACTCCGCTGATCGGCTCGCCCCAGGCGACGATCGGCAATCCGAACCCCTGCGCCTGGGCCAGCCGGTTCGCGCCTTCGCCCTCGCCGAGCATGACGACCCCGTCCGCCCCCATCCCGCTGGCGGACAGGTAGTGCTCGTGCGTGGTCAGCAGCAGCGCATAGTCGGCCGGGGTGAGCGCTTCGAGCAGGCCGCCGATCATCGACAGGAGCAGCGGATCGGCGATCGGCCGGTCGCCGCGCTCGAGCTGTTCGATTACCACCGCGATCGTCCGCGAACGACGAGTGCGCAAGCTGCGCGCGGCGACGTTGACGCGGTAGCCGAGCGCCTTCGCCGCCTCGACCACCCGCTCGCGCACCTCCGGCCGCACGAGGTCGCTTCCCCTGAGGGCGCGGGAGACGGTGATCTTCGAGACGCCCGCGCGCGCTGCAACCATCTCCATCGTCGGCCGATCGGCGCTGCCCTCCACCGCTCAGACGCCCGCGAAGGCGCGGCGCACGAGCCGTGCGACGGTATCGAACGCCGCGGCCACCGCGGGGATTTCCGACGGCAGGAAGAGGAAGCCGTGCGGCAGCCCCGGCAGCCGCACCGCGAGCGTCTCCACGCCCGCGGCGATCAGAGCCCGGGCGTAGTACTCGCCGTCGTCGCGCAAGGGGTCTTCCGACGCCGTCAGCACGATCGCCGGCGCAAGTCCGGAGTGGTCGCCGGCGCGGAGCGGCGAGGCATGCGGATGATCGCGCGCGGCTTCGCCCAGGTAGAGCGAACGGCAATCCTCCAGGTAGCTCCGGGTCAGCCCCGGAACGACCACCTCGTCGAACGAGGGCAGGCTGAACGCCATGTCGGTCGCCGGATGGATCAGCAGTTGGAACAGCGGCTGAGGTTCGCCTGCTTCGCGCAGCCGCAGCGTGATCGCGGCAGTGAAGTTCGCGCCCGCGCTCTCGCCGCCGAGCGCGATCCTGGCCGCGTCGCTCTGCAGTGCATTCGCGTTCGCGCGCGCCCAGCGAAACGCCTGCGTCGCATCGTCGAGGCCAGCGGGGAAGCGGTGCTCGGGCGCAAGGCGATACCCGACGGCGAGCACCGCGCATCCGGCGCGCGCGGCCAGATGACGGTGCATGGCGTCGTGAGTCTCGAGATCGCCGAGCATCCAGCCGCCGCCGTGCAGGAACACCAGCAGCGGCAGGGCGGGCTCGAGCGCAGGGCGATAGAGCCGCGCCGGCACGCCGCCGGCGTCGACATCGCGCACCTCCGCCAGCTCGGGGCCGCTCAACGCCGCGCCGGCCGCTGCCATCCCGGCCCGGATCAGCGGAATCGCCTCGGGCGCGAGAGGCGGCATCGGAGCGGGCTCCCCCAGGGCCGCGGCAATGTCCGGGTCCAGCATTCCACTCGTCTCCCATTCGATGGCATCGATATCAATCAGCGAGAAGAGGTTTACAAGTGCCCCATTTCGTCGTGACCGCACCCGCCGCCGGCCCCCCCGAGGAAGCGGTGGCCCCTGCCGGCGCGCGGCACCTCTTCATCGGCGTGTCCGGGCTCTACCTGGCGCTGTACCTGCACTACGGGTTCTTCACGTTCATGCCGCTGTGGCTCGCTCACATCGGCGCCGGGCCGAAGGAAATCGGCGTCCTGCTCGCGATCCCGCTGATCTTGCGCATCCTGACCGTGGCCCCGTTCACCGCCTGGGTCGGGCGGCGCGGACGGGTACGCGACGCGGTCACTCTCACCGCGCTGCTCTCGGCCGGGCTGATAACGCTGCTTCTTGCAGAGCCCGGCTACGTGGGACGGATCGCGGTGGTGCTGGTGTTCTCGATCGTGTGGGACCAGCTGCCGGTGCTGACCGATGCCTACGCGACTATGGCGGTGCGCAGCCGCGGCCTCGACTTTGGGCGGATGCGGGTATGGGGGTCGATTGCGGTCGTGATGTCGACCATGTCTGCCGGCTGGGTGTTCGAGCTTGACGGCATCGACACCCTGCCGCTGGTCGTCGCCATCCTCTTGCTGCTCCCGGTCGCCGCCGCGCCGATGCTGCCGCCTGACCGGCGCATGGCTTCGGTCGAGCCGGTCGCGAACGGCAACTGGCGCCAGGTCCTCGCCGACCGCACGCTGCTGCGCGCGATGATCGCAGCGGCGATGATCATGGGCAGCCACGGCGTGCTCACCAGCTTCGGCGCGATCCAGTGGAAGGCTCAAGGCATCTCGACCGGGATGATCGGATTTCTCCAGGGCTTCGCCGTCATCGCCGAGATCGGCGCGTTCGTCTTCGGGTCGCGCTTGCTCGGCCGACGCGACCCGATGGTGCTCATCGCCGTCGCCGCGGTGGCCGCCACGCTGCGCTGGGTGATCATGGCCACCAATCCGGGATTAGGAGTGCTGGTGGTGACGCAGCTCCTGCATAGCGTCACCTCCACCGGCGCTATCCTGGGGACCATGCTGGTCATCGCGCAGCGCGTGCCGGTGCAGACAACCGCCGCCGCGCAGGGCTTTTACGCCGTGCTGCTGGGCCTCGCGCTGGCGCTCACCACGCTGGGATCGGGGCTGCTGTGGTCGTACGGCGTTGCCCCCGCGTATGGCGCGATGGCCGTGCTGGCGCTGCTCAGCCTTATCGTCGCCTGGCCGCGCAAGCGGGCCAGTGCGCACCCCGACCAGATACCCCCGACCACCGGAGCCTCAGCATGATCCACACGACAATCGCCCGCCCACTTGCGCTAGGCGTGGTCATGGCGATTCTGGCGCTCGCCATGCCCGCTGCCGCCGAGCCCACGCCCTCGCCGGGCCATAACATCCTTGCCTGGCCGATGCCGGAGACGGTCAGCCCCCAAGGCCGCGCCGCGGTGGCTGCCGCCGCGAGCGCGCCGCTTCCCGACCCCGCACCGCCGCTGCCGGTCGTCCGCCAAGTCATCGACGCAATGCAATCGGCGATGGGGGCTGAGTTGACAAAGCGGTACGAGGTCCGCGTCGAGGAGAGCACGATTGCGGGCGTTCCGGTGCGGATCGTCTATCCAAAGGGTGTCGCCTCGCTAGCCGGCCGGTCCGTCCTCCTCAACCTTCACGGCGGCGGCGGCAAGCTCGATTCCGGATCGCTGACCGAGACCATTCCGATGGCCGGGCTGACCGGAATACCCGTGGTTGCCGTGCTCTACCGCCTCGCGCCGGAGAACCCCTACCCCGCGCGCCTCGACGATGCGCTGGCGGTGTACAGCGCGCTGGAGAAGGAGCGGCCGTCATCACGCCTGGCGGTGTACGGGACCTCCGCCGGCGCGGTCCTGAGCGGCCAGCTGCTCGCCAAGCTCAAGAGTCTCGGGCGCCCGATGCCGCGCGCACTCGGGTTCTTCGCCGGGACCGCCGATGCGAGCAGGAAAGGCGATTCGGAATCGTGGGTACCGATGCCCGGCGGCGAACTCGCGCCCGAGACGCAGTTCGGCGTCGCGCTTACCGATCCGGTCCTGTCGCCGATCTACTCCGATCTCGCGGGCTTTCCTCCCACCCTCCTGGTGACCAGCACCCGCGATCTGGCGCTCAGCGGAACGTCGAACTTCGGCCGCGCGCTGGTCGAACACGGGGTCGACGCGCGGCTGGTCGTGTTCGACGGGATGCCGCACGCGTTCTGGACGTACCTCCAGAACATTCCGGAAACCGAAGCGGCCAACGCGCTGATGGCGGCCTTCTTCAAGGATCGCCTCTCGCCCAAGCCGTAGAACCGGCAGGCGCTTGGCTTGAGCCCGCAGACCTCCGTTTGAGCCTACCGCGATCGTCTCTCGCGAGATATCGCCGGCGGACAGCATCTTCAGGAGAGCAGCTATGCAGTATCGCCAACTCGGATCGAGCGATCTCACGGTATCGGAGATTTCGCTGGGCTCCTGGCTGACCTATGGCGTCGGAGTGGAAGCAGACCGGGCACGGGAGTGCCTCGACGCCGCTTTTGCAGCCGGCATCAATTTCATCGACACGGCCAACGTCTATGGCCGCGGCGCTGCGGAGAGCTTCCTGGGCACCGCCCTGTCGGGCCGCCCGCGGGATAGCTACGTTCTGGCCACCAAGGTTTACTTCCCGATGTCGGATACGGATCGCGGACTGTCGCGGGCGCAAATCGAAAAGCAGCTCGACGCATCGCTTACGCGTCTGAAAACCGATTACATCGACCTATATCAGTGCCACCGCTACGACGAGAACACGCCGCTCGAAGAGACGATGGCGGCGCTGACCGATGCGGTCGAAAGCGGCAAGGTCCGCTACCTCGGCTTCTCCGAATGGCCGGCCGACCGCGTCAAGGAGGCGATCGAAATGCCCGGCGTCGCCCGGTTCGTATCCAGCCAGCCCCAGTACTCGCTCATCTGGCGCGCGCCCGAAGCCGATATCATCCCGCTGTGCGCGGAACATGGAATCTCGCAGATCGTATGGTCGCCGCTGGCGCAGGGCGTTCTCACCGGGAAGTACTCCCCCGAGGCGCCTCCGCCGCAGGACAGCCGAGCGGCGAGCGATGACATGGGAGGTTTCATGAGGCCATTCATGCGCCTCCCGATCCTCGAGGCCGTTCAGCGCATCGAGCCGCTGGCGGCCGAGGCCGGCCTGTCTCTCGCGCAGTTCTCCCTCGCATGGGTTCTCCGCGAGCCGAACGTGGCGTCGGCGATCATCGGCGCATCGCGCGCCGAGCAGGTCGAGGAGAACGCCGCTGCATCCGGCGCCGCGGTCGACCCCGCACTCTTCCGGGAGGCGGAGCGGATACTGGAGGAACCGCTCGCCCAGCTTCGGACTAAGCAAGGCACGTAATCACGCGCGATCGCAGGCATTGGCCGATTGACGCGGCGGTTCGAATGTCGAATTTGCCCGCAAAGCATAGGAAACGCGCGCGCCAGCAGTCCGGGAGAGATGCATGAACTTTCAGTTTTCCGAAGACGCCGAAGCGCTTCGCACCGAAGCCCGTAAGTTCCTCGCGGCAGAATCGCCCAATGTCAGGGCGCGTGCGGTGATGGACAGCGCGAGCGGCATCGACGAGGGTCTGTGGCGCAAGATCGTCGATCTCGGCTGGACCGGCCTGCGGATCCCGGAAGAGCATGGCGGCTTGGGCCTTTCGGTGCTCGAGCTGTGCGTGCTGGCGGAGGAGGTCGGGCGGGCGCTCACTCCGGTGCCCTTCATGTCCTCGGTCGTGCTCGCCACGGAGGCACTGCTGGCGCTCGGCACTCCCGCTCAGCAGGCGGCCTGGCTTCCCCGGCTCGCCGACGGCTCCGCCACCGGCGCGGTTGCGCTCGGCGAGGGGATGCTTCCCGCAGGCGCGCAGTCGCGCATAGCGGCGGGAAGCGGCACCGTGACCGGGGTCAAGCGGCCCGTTCCCGATGCCATGCTCGCCGATTTCCTGATCGTGGCGGCGCAGGACGGTCTCCATCTCGTCGAGAAGGGCGCGCGCGGTCTGGCTGTCGAGCCGCTCGACACCGTCGATCTGGTGCGCCGGTCGGCTACGGTAACGCTCGACGGCACGCCTGCCGAGCCGCTTCAGGGCGGCCGCGAGGGCCTCGAGCGCTTCCTGCAATCGGCCGCGGTGCTGCTCGCGTTCGAGGGGCTGGGCGGCGCGGAGGCGGCCATGGAGATGGCGATCGGGTATGCGCGCGAACGGGTCGCGTTCGGCCGCCCGATCGCGGGCTACCAGGCGGTCAAGCATCGCCTCGCCGACATGTATATCAAGAATCAGCTCGCGCGCAGTCATGCCTATTACGGCGCATGGGCGCTTTCGACCGACGCGCCCGAGTTGCCGCAGGCCGCTGCCGCGGCGCGCGTGGCCGCGCTCGATGCCTACGGTTTCGCGGCCGAGGAGAACGTTCAGTTGCACGGGGGTATCGGCTACACCTGGGAGAGCGACTGCCAGTTCCATTACCGCCGCGCGCGGCTGCTGTCGGGCATGCTCGGCAGCAAGATGCACTGGGAAGACGCGCTGGTGCGCAGCCTCGAACAGCGCAACACGATGATCGCGGCGTAGGAGAGGGACGATGGACTTCAACGATACACCCGAAGAAGCCGCCTACCGCGCGAAAGTGCGCGAGTGGCTCACCGCCAACTCCGACGCGCTCGGCCAGCCGTGGAGTGTCGCCGCCGCGAAGGCCTGGCAGAAGCGCAAGTACGACGCAGGCTATGTCGGCATCACCTGGCCAAAGGCGGTCGGCGGGCAGGCGCGCCCCGCCATGGAGCAGATCATCTTTAATCAGGAGGAGGCCAAGCACGACGCGCCGACCGGGCTCTACGCCATCGGCCTCGGCATGTGCATCCCGACCGTGTTCACCCACGCGCTGAGCCCGGACATCGCCCAGCGCTACGTCCCTGTCGCGATGCGCGGCGAGGAAGTTTGGTGCCAGCTGTTCTCCGAGCCTTCCGCCGGCAGCGATCTCGCCGCGATCCGCACCCGCGCGGAGCGGGACGGCGATGGCTGGGTCATCAACGGGCAGAAGGTGTGGACCTCGAACGCGCACCTCGCGGATTATGGAATCATCGTCACCCGCACCGATCCGACCGTGCCCAAGCACAAAGGGCTGACGATGTTCATCGTCGACCTCAAGGATCCCGGTGTGGAGGTTCGTCCGATCAAGCAGATGAGCGGCGACAGCGGGTTCAACGAGGTGTTCTTCACCGACGTGCGGATTCCCGACAGTCACCGGCTGGGCGAAGTGGGCGAAGGCTGGAAGGTCAGCCTGACGACGCTGATGCACGAGCGGCTGGCGGTCGGCGGCAAGCCGTCGAGCGCGCCCGGGGTGTGGGAGATGATCGCGCTGGCGAAGGCGATCGACATCGGTGAAGGAAGCGCGCTCGAGCAGCGTCACGTCCGCGAACGGATCGCGCGCGCCTACATTGCCGACCAGGGGATCGCGCTCACCCGCATGCGCACGCTGAGCGCGCTGTCCAGCGGCCGCACTCCGGGGCCTGAAAGCTCCATCTCCAAGGTCGTCGTCGCGCAGACCATGCAGGAAATGGGCCGCTTCGCGATGGACCTTGCCGAAAGCGCGGGGATCGTCAGCGGCGGAGACGGCGTGCCTGAGCTGGCCCGCTTCCAGGGCAGCTACTTCGGCGCCGCGGGCCTGCGCATCGCGGGCGGCACCGACGAGATCCTCAAGAACATCATCGCCGAGCGCGTGCTGGGCCTTCCGGGAGAGATCAGGGTCGACAAGGATGTGCCGTTCAACCAGATCGGCAAGGGCACATAGCGAAGGCTCGTTCCTGGAGCGCTCGTCAATGAAACTCCGCCGGCGCGGCACGGTGGTTGCGGCGGGCGGCGGTTTGCGGCAGGGCGGCGCGCACAACGGTGCAGGTTTCAAGGCAGGCAATGGCGAAGACCCATCCCCTCCAGGGTAAGCTGGTAACGCTGATCGGCGGCAGCGGCTTTGTCGGCGAGCATGTGGCGCAGGCGCTGCTCGCGCGCGGGGTGCGGCTGCGGGTCGCGAGCCGCCATCCGCGGCGGGCATTTAATCTGCGGCCGCTGGCGCAGGTCGGCCAGATCCAGTTCGTCCGCTGCGACGTGCGGCATGCCGAAAGCGTGCGCGCCGCGGTTGCCGGGGCGGACGCGGTGGTCAATCTCGTAGGCACGTTCAGCGGCGACCTGATGGGCGTCATGGCCGGCGGCGCGGCGACCGTCGCCCGCGCGGCGGCCGAGGCCGGAGCGGCGGCGATGGTCCACGTCAGCGCGATCGGCGCCGATGCCGCGTCTCCTGCCGGTTACGCGCGGGCCAAGGCTGCCGCGGAGGATGCGGTGCGCAGCGCCTTTCCGGCCGCGACCATCCTGCGGCCTTCGGTATTGTTCGGGGAGGACGATTCCTTCGTGAACATGTTCGCCCGCCTCGTCTCCGCCTTCCGCGTGCTGCCGGTGTTCGCTCCCGATGCCGCGCTGCAGCCGCTCTATGTCGATGACGCGGCCGAGGCGATCGTCGCCGCGCTCGCCGATCCGCGCAACCACGGCGGCAAGACCTACGAGATCGCCGGTCCCGAGACCGTCACCATGCTCGCGCTCAACCGCCGCATCGCCGAGGCGCAGCGGCGCAAGCGCAGCTTCATCGCCGTGCCTGACGCGCTCTCGGGCGTGTTCGCAATGCTGCCGGGCACGCCGATGAACACCGACCAGTGGCTGCTGCTCAAGCAGGGCAATGCCCCATCCGGCGCGCTGCCGGGGCTCAGGCAGCTTGGCATCACGCCGCGCCCGCTGGAGCTGTTCCTCGATCGCTGGATGACGCGCTACCGCCGCTTCGGCCGCTTCAACGAGGCCGCCGCCGGCTAGACTTTCTCCGGGGGCAGCGTGCTCTCGGCGGCCAGCAGGTGCAGCGGCTCGACCACGAGAGTGCCGCCGTCGAACCCGGTGATCCGCACGCGCGCGCCCGGGGCTAGGTCGGGACCGCGGGCGAGCCACTCGCTGTCGCCGTGCCGCACGCGCCCTTCCCCGTCGGCGATCGCCTGAGTCACCGTGCCGGTCTGGCCCACCAGCCGCCCCATGCGGTTGTTGAGCAGCGGGTCGGCGCTTTCGATCGGCTGGTCGCTGACCATTCGCCGCGCGGAATAGACCACGATCAGCGACAGGAAGACGAAGTCGATCACCTGCAGCGGCACGCCGAAGTCGAACACCCACGTCAGCGCGCCGGTGACGAGCGCGGCAATCGCCAGCCAGATGAGATACACGCCCGGTATCAGCATCTCGAGCACCGCGAGCGCGAGCCCGATGGCGATCCACACCCAGTGCGCGTCGAGACCGCCGAGCCAGTCCATCACTTCGCCTCGTCACCCCCGGTGCGGGGCACCGCGACGCGCGGGCGCTGCGGCGGCAGCGGGGTGCCCGAGGCGGGCGGCGGCGGGGCGCCAGTCCCGCTGGTCGCCACTTCGCGCACCAGCTCGCCGATGCCGCCGAGCGAGCCGATCAGTTGCGTGGCCTCGACCGGGAAGAGGATCGTCTTGGCGTTGGGGCTGGTGGCGAACTTGCCCACCGCTTTCGTATATTCCTGCGCGATGAAGTAGTTGATCGCCTGGTTGCCCGACTGGGCGATCGCCTCGGACACCGAACGTGTCGCTTGGGCCTCGGCCTGCGCCGCGCGCTCGCGCGCCTCGGCGTCGCGAAAGGCCGCCTCGCGCTTGCCTTCGGCGGAGAGGATCGCGCTCTGCTTCTCGCCCTCGGCGCGCAGGATGCGGCTGGCGCGCTCGCCTTCCGCCTCGAGGATTTCCGCGCGCTTCAAGCGCTCGGCCTTCATCTGCCGCGCCATCGCCTCCGAGATATCGACCGGCGGGCGGATGTCCTTGATCTCGACGCGGGTAATCTTGACGCCCCATGGCGAGGTCGCATGGTCGACCACCGAAAGCAGCCGGGCATTGATCTCGTCGCGCTTCGACAGCGTCTCGTCGAGGTCGAGGCTGCCCATCACCGTGCGCAAGTTGGTGGTGGTGAGCGCCATGATCGCGCCGAACAGGTTGTGCACCTCGTACGCCGCCTTGCCGGCGTCGAGCACCTGGAAGAACACCACCGCATCGACCCCGACCATCGCGTTGTCCTTGGTGATGATCTCCTGCCCCGGGATGTCGAGCACCTGCTCCATCATGTTGACCTTCTGGCCGATGCGGTCGACGAACGGCGTCAGGATGTGCAGGCCCGGATCGGCGGCCTTGGTGAACTTGCCGAACCGTTCGATCGTATAGACATAGCCCTGGCGCACCACCCGCACGCCCATCATCACGAAGATGACCACCAGCGCGACCAGCAGGATCAGCGAAATTCCCATCGCGAACGTTCTCCTATCCGGGCTCCATCGTAACGGGACCCGGAGCGCGCACAAGTGAAACCGGGCGGTTCGCCGAGGCAGCTAACCACTTCTTAACTTCCCTCCGCGACCATCGCTTGCGATGGCTATCAACGCACACTTCGAAACCACTGCGAACGAGCCGGGCACGCCCCGCGCCCCGCGCCGCACCCTCAAGTTCGACGCCACCGGCGAACGCGCCTCGGGTGACGCGGCGGAGGTGACGGTGCACAACGCCTCGACCACCGGGCTGCTCATCGAGAGCGCCGAGCCGCTGGCCGAGGGCGAGCGGATCGCGATCGACCTGCCGCACACCGGCCGGACGATGGCGCACGTCGTCTGGTCGAGCGGGCGGCTTCACGGCTGCCGCTTCCAAACCCCCGTCTCGCGCGCGACGCTGAGTGCTGCGCAGCTGCGCAGCGCGGTGGGCGAGAGCGTCGAACTTGCCCCCAGCGCCCCCGTCTCCGGCGGCGGCACGCTCGGCTCCCGCCTGCAGCAACTGCGCAAGGCGCGCGGATTGACGCTCGCGAACCTCGCCGACGCGCTCGGCGTTAGCAAGCCGACGGTGTGGGCGTGGGAACACGGCAAGGCGCGCCCGGTGGAAGGCCGCTTCGATGCGCTCGCCGCAGCGCTGGGGGTCGGACGCGACGAGCTGACGCCGTCGCGCAGCAGTGCGGTATCCGACGAGCTGGTCGATCGCTGCCGCTCGCAGATCGCCGAGGCGGCGGGCGTCGGCCCGGCAAACGTGCGCATTTTCATCGAGCTCTAGGCCAGTTAGTCGGACGCGCTCGATGCAGCGTGTCACACCTGTCACAGTGTCCTGAGCCCAACCTCCATCCCTCCGCCGCGAGACCGCCTGGGGGGTCCGCTACCGGCCCGGAAGCATGTAGGACAGGCTCTTCAGCCACCGGCCGCCTGCGCGCAGATCCCGCAGAGATCATACCGGTTCGCAAGCATATCCGGGATTCCCGTATCAACTTGCGATGATAGAACGAAAACGACTCCAGAAGAGACCATGATATGGTAAATGAAATTGTCATTCGATTCGTAATTTAGTTCCGTTAGTTGATATATACTAACGCCCTTTATTAGGAAACGGATGTCTGCTTTGGATTGTAGCTGACTACCGCCTCGGAAAGACGCTCGGAACGGGACCGGGCTCACCATAAGGCGGGGTTAGTCTGGACGGGGGCATTTCGCGCGTATGGGCGTTC
>JBQCFR010000079.1:0-3088 GCA_051958885.1 Tsuneonella sp. | reverse complement strand
AGGAACAACTCCCCGCCCGCCATCCAAGCCCGCTCCCCGACGACTGGAGCGACAGCACCCGCCCGCTTCGCGACCTCGCCAAAAACATCGAGAAGATGTTCCGCTGACCGGCCTCACGAATGCGCCAAGCTCGCTAAAGCGCGCCTATGCAGTATTGTGTCCCCCGAATTGTTGTGTCCCCGGAATTGTGTCGTAGTTTCACAAGAATCACTTCAGGATTACCTCGATGCGGTGGCTAATCATCAAAGTATCCAGTTCCTTCTTCGTTATCACTCCTATGATTTTCCTGCTTGGCTTCGCCGCATTATGGGTAGATCACGCACTTGCGGCAGGAATGATGATCGTGGCTGCGACGCAATTCATTGCAAATGTGCTACTCCTTCGCTGCAGCATCTGCGGAAAATCCCCTTACGTTAGGCAAAGCGGTTGGGTATCGTATTCACTTCCATTCCCTGAATTGAAGTGCTCGAGGTGTGGACAGTCGCTGACATCACCACGTTTGCCGAACCCACAAGAATTCCGGGGACACCAAGAATTCCGGGGACACAACACTAATTAGCGGACGGCCAAAATGACTGGCAACGAAAATCTCAACCGGTTGCAATGGCTTTTGAGGATAGCGGCTTTTGTCGTGAATGCGGCGGCGGTCGTCATGCTTGTTTTGAAGCTGGGTTTTGGACGCATCACAAACGACGACCTGATCGCAATAATGCTGCTCGCGTTTGCGGTGAATGTGGTGATCGCGTTTGTCCGGCGTCAAAAGAGAGTTGGGTCTGGCGAATAGCAACAGCATAATTCCGGGGACACTAACTCCGGGTACTAATTCGGGGACACGAACTAATTCGGCGATACAATACTAATAAGGGCCCAGCTTTGAGCCCCTTCCGGTTTCGGACCCGGCCTCCCGGGCTTTGAGGTCGCGCCCGATCGCCGCCTCCTGCTTCGCGATCCACTCTTCGGAACCGAGCGGGGCGCCTCCCCTCCAATTCCGGGGACACAATACTAATTAGCCGTCGGCTTTGAGCCCCCTCGGCTTCGGTCCCGGCCTGCCGGGCCTGAGGTCGCGGCCGATCGCCGCCTCCTGCTTCTCGATCCACTCTTCGGAGCCGAGCGGCCGCCCGGTGCGAAGGCGCGCTTCGATCTGCTCGGCCAGAGCCTCGCCCGCCGCATCCGAATCCCCGAGTTCCGCGCCGTGGCGGAGCATCGCCCGCCAGTTGCGCACATGCTCGGCGAGTGCCTCGACATCCGTCAGCACGTCGCCCTTCACCCGCCGCCCCGCGACATGGCTGCGAGCGCTCGACCACGGCCAGTCCTCCGCGCGATCGACCATCCGCGCGGCGACGGGATTGTTCTCGACATAGCGGATCGCCGCGATGAGATGCGGCTCGTCCATCGGATAGCTGGCGAAGCGGCCCTGGAAGAGATAGCCTCGCCAGCCTTCGCGGAAATTGATGTGGCGGGTGTAGCGCCGGTGGGCCTCCGCCAGCGTCGCGCGCAGCCCGTCGGCGCTTTGCGGAACGAGGATGAGGTGGACGTGATTGTCCATCAGGCACCAGGCGAGGCAGCGAGTGCCGCTCTCGACGCAGGCGGCGGCGACCAGCTCCAGGTAGAGATTGCGGTCGTCGTCGGTGAAGAAGATCGGCAGGCGGCGATTGCCGCGCTGCGTGATATGGTGCGGGACATGAGGGATGACGACGCGCGGGAGCCTGGCCATGGAACAGTGCCTAGCGACAGGGTAGCGGCGCGTCTATTCGGTATTGTGTCCCCGGAATTCCGGCGAAGATCTGGCGCGATTTCATGAGCTCGGCCCTCTCCATCGACAATCGGCCCGGCCCGCCGCTGCCCGCCGGCTACCGCAACCGCCCGGCGCAGCAGGAACAACTCCCCGCCCGCCATCCAAGCCCGCTTCCCGACGACTGGAGCGACAGCACCCGCCCCCTCCGCGACCTCGCGAAGATGATCGAGAAGATGTTCCGCTGACCGCCCTCACGAATGCGTCGGGCTCGCTAAAGCGCGTCTATTCAATATTGTGCTCTCGGAGTTAATCTTGAGGAATGTGCGATTGTGAAGAATGCGAACCATGTGAAGGAAGATGGAAAGCCGCCTATAATATCCCGGGATCACATATTTGACGGAGTGTGGTTTGTTTTATCCGGGATGGCAGCTGCTGGTGTTCTTGGGTGAAATATGGGTAATGTCGGGCCATTAATCGCGATATTCCTTATCGCTTCTGTGTTACTCATCGCTTTGAAATTTGGCGTGATTGGCGGTGGAGGCGTGGGCGCAAACAGAGCGGATAACCCATATTTGTTCTGGTTCATATTTGCAGTGTTTGCGACATTCGGAATAGCTGCCATAGTAATACTCGTACTGATTAATTCATAATTACGGCGACAGCGCACGAATTCCGCACGAATTCCGGGGACACCAATTCCGGGGGCACAATACTAATTAGCCGTCGGCATCGAGCCCCTTCGGCTTCGGTCCCGGCCTGGCGGGCCTGAGGTTGCGGCCGATCGCCGCCTCCTGCTTTTCGATCCACTTTTCGGAGCCGAGCGGCGGCGCCTCCCCTGATCAGATAGGCACTTTCCAGGCAGAAAATGTCCAACACTAGGCAGGATAAGAATCTCCTGTCCTACAGCCATGCTCGTGCATTAGGTGATCGGCCCTTCCGCCGGCGCTGGCTCGCGTCGCCGAAACAGGAGAGGCCGAATGACAGTCATCGCTCGAAGGATCGCGCCCTGCTTGGCGGCCGCCGCTGTCCGGGCCGGGCGGATTGCGGTCCGCCGAGCCGCTTCGAGGGTGAAGGGCGACATCCGCGGAACAGCGTCAACCGAGTCAACTTCCCGAGGGAGGCAATCCTATTTTCAGCGAAACGGCGCGCTTGCTCCGTTACCCTCGACGGCGGCGGTCCGGACGCCACGCTCGCCTGGAGCGAAGGAGCGCCGGAAAAGTAAAAGACTGGAAACCCCGGGCTTTAAGCTTTTCTCAACCCCTTCGGCCTTAGTGCATCACTCGACCTACGCGAAGTTTGAGGCGGAGGTGGGGAGTTCGACTCCCTTAGTGGAGCCAAAAGGAGACCGGACAT
>JBQCFR010000078.1:0-5204 GCA_051958885.1 Tsuneonella sp. | reverse complement strand
CCCGCGATCAGCTTGCGCACTTCGTGCTGCGACTTGCCGCAGAAGCTGCAGTAGAGAGTGCTCTTCGAATCCGATCCGCTCAACTTCGTCATTTCCTGTATTCCATGTTCCGCACTGCGCGCGGAGTCGCCGACTCTAGGGCCGGATAGCCGATAATCAACTCATTGCGCCCTAGCAGAACCGCATTGCGGCAAGCTGAAGCGGCAAGGTTGCCGAAACGCTACGCTGGTCCTTCGAGACGCTCGGACCTTCGTCCTCGCTCCTCGGGACGACCGTCGTCATTTTGAAACCCGTTCGTCCCGAGGAGTCCGAAGGGGTATGCCTGAGGCCGTCTCGAAGGATCAAGCCGGCGCGCCGCCGGTGCCCTCGGCCTCGCCCGGCGTTTCGCCTTCGGGACGCGTCTCGAACACCTTGTCGACGATGCCGAAGGCCATCGCCTCGTCGGCTTCGAGGAAGGTGTCACGGTCGAGCGCCTTCTCGATCTCGTCGAGCGTCTTGCCGGTGTACTTGGCATAGAGCGCGTTCATCCGCGAGCGCAGACGCAGGATCTCACGCGCCTGGATCTCGATGTCGCTCGCCATGCCGCGCGCGCCGCCCGACGGCTGGTGAACCATGATCCGCGCATTGGGAAGCGCGATGCGCTTGCCCGGCTCGCCCGCGGCGAGCAGGAAGCTGCCCATGCTCGCTGCCTGACCGATGCACACGGTCGACACCCGCGGCTTGATGTACTGCATGGTGTCGTGGATCGCCATGCCGGCGGTCACCACGCCGCCCGGCGAGTTGATGTACATCGAGATCGGCTTCGAGGGATTCTCGCTCTCGAGGAACAAAAGCTGGGCGACGATCAGCGAGGCCATGTTGTCCTCGATCTGGTCGGTCACGAACACGATGCGTTCGCGCAGCAGCCGGCTGAAGATATCGAAGCTGCGTTCGCCGCGGCTGGTCTGCTCGACCACCACAGGCACCAGCGCGCCGGTCACCGGGTCGCGCGCGAAGCGCCCCTGCGTGCCGTAGACTTCGCCGGAATTGCCGAAAACGTCGATCATGGTGGTCCTCTCGTCTCGAATCTGCGGGCCTATGTCGCGAGTGGCCCGGCGTTGTTCAAGGGGGTTAACCTTCTGCCCCGCCGGCGGTCCCAATCCACATGGCGACTACACCTGTCGTCCGTCGAGCGGCGAACGGTCTTGATCGACGCCGCGTTCGGCCAGGGCGCCCGCTCGCTAAAGCTGGGCGGGCAGTCGAGAATGGGGGATAGTGTTGATTTTGAAGGGTCATCCAGGCCTGCTGGCGCTGGTGCTGGCAAGCGTGTCCGCACCCGCGCTCGCCCAGGAGGCGGCGAGCGGGGATGCTCCCGCGCCCCAGGCGCCGCCCGCCCCGACGGTGGAGGGGCGGCAGTCCTATCCGGCCGAAGACTTTGCACGCTTTTCCCCCAAGAACGCGCTCGACATGCTGAACAACCTGCCGAGCTTCCAGGTCCGCAGCGACGACGGCGCGCGCGGGCTCGGGCAGGCCAACACCAACGTGCTGGTCAACGGCCAGCGCCTGTCCGCCAAGTCGGACAGCGTGTTTGACCAGCTGTCCCGCATCCCGGCCGGTAGCGTGGTGCGGATAGACGTGGTCGATGGCGCGTCGCTCAATATCCCCGGGCTCACCGGGCAGGTGGCCGACGTGATCACCCGGGCCAGCGCCTTCTCAGGGCAGTTCTCGTGGCAACCGAACTTTCGCGCGCACTATGCCCATCCGACGTTCCTCGGCGGGGAAATTTCCGGCAAGGGCAGCCTTGGCAAACTCGACTATACCCTGGCGCTGTCCAACGACACCGGCCGCGGCGCGTTCGGCGGCGCCTACCGCATCCTCAACGGGGATCGTTCGCTGCAGGAGAGCCGCGACGGCGTGCTGTGGTCCGACGTCGACCGCCCCAAAGTCAGCGGCACGTTCAAGCTCAACGGGCCCGGCACCGCGGTCGGCAATCTCAACCTCTCGTACCGCCGCGTCTACCACGACTATCAGGAGGACGAGGATCGGGTGCCGGTGATCGGCAGCGCCAACAACCGCCTGCTGCGCGGACGCGAGCGCAATTACGATTACGAGATCGGGGGCGACTACGCCTTCCCCGTATTCGGCGCGCGGCTCAAGCTGATTGGGCTCGACCGGTTCGAGCACGCCGTGTTCTCCGAACAGGCGGTGTTCACTTATTCCGACGGGTCCGATCCGACGGGCGACCGCTATGCGCAGGCGGTCGATAGCGGCGAATACATCGCCCGCGGCGAACTCAGCTGGAAGTTGGGCAAGGCCGACTGGCAGCTCGCCGCGGAAGGCGCTTTCAACCGGCTGGCCAAGGATGCCAGCCTGTTCGATCTCGGATCGGACGGCGCGTTCGTGGAACAGCCCTTCCCCGAAGGCGACGGCGAGGTGACCGAGGACCGTTACGAAACGATCCTGAGCTATGGCCAGCCGCTCTCGCGCAAGCTCACGCTGCAGCTGTCCGCGGGCGCCGAGTATTCGCGGATCTCCTCGCTCACCGGCGGCGTCATGCTGACGCGTCAGTTCGTGCGGCCGAAGGGCAGCGCCAACCTCGCTTGGTCACCCAGGAAGGGGTTCGACATCTCGCTCAAGGTCGAGCGCAGCGTCGGGCAGCTCGATTTCGGCGACTTCCTCGCCCGCGTGTTCCTCGATCAGGGCAATGCGAACGCGTCGAACAACACGCTCGTGCCGCCGCAGAGCTGGAACATCGATCTCACCGTCAACAGGGACTTCGGGAAGTGGGGCAGCGGAACGCTGCGCCTGTTCGAGCGCTCGACGCAGGACTTCGTCGACATCGTCCCGCTGCCCGGCGGCGTCGAGGGACGCGGCAATATCGACCGGGTCGAACGGCACGGGCTGGAACTCAACGGCACGCTCAAGTTCGATCCGCTCGGCTTCACCGGGGCCAAGCTCGATACGCACGTGATCCTGCAGAAGAGCGACCTCAAGGACCCGCTGCCCGGCGAGCACCGGCAGCTCAGCTATCTCACCACCCGCCTGCTTGAGCTCAACTTCCGCCAGGACATCCCGCACAGCGACTGGGCCTACGGCGCGGGCATCCAGTACGAGCACACGCAGGACTACTACCGGCTGGGCGAGTTCGGCCACGACTGGGAAGGTCCGGTGTTCGATTCGCTGTTTGTCGAGAACAAGAACGTGTTCGGACTGACCGTTCACGCCGAGGTGATCAATCTGCTCGGCGCGCGCCACTACCTGCAGCGCACGGTTTACGACGGCCTCCGGCCGAACGCGCCGATCGCCTTCATCGAGGACCGCAACCAGACGATCGGCCCGATTTTCCGCTTCGAGATCAAAGGCAACTTCTAGCGGACGGGGCTTGCAACCATGCGCCGCGGTGGCAAGGTGCGGGCATGAGGACCGCCCTTCCCGCCGCCGCGCTGTTGGCGCTCGCCGCTCCGCTCCAGGCCGCTCCCGGCGATGACGCCAAGGCTTACGCCAGGCGCATCGCCGCGCTCGACGACGCGGGGCCGCAGCTGAACGCGGTGATCGTCTACGACCACGATCCCGATGTGGCGGCCAAGGCGCAGGCGAACGTCGGTCCGCTCGCGGGGCGCACGGTGCTGGTCAAGGACAACGTCGAGACGCGCGAGTGGCCGACCACCGCGGGCAGCCTTGCGCTGGCGGCCAACTTGACCGGGCGCGACGCGCCGCTGATCGCCAACTTGCGGAAAGCCGGCGGCGTGGTGCTGGGCAAGACGAACCTCAGCGAATGGGCGAACATCCGCAGCTCGCATTCGACCAGCGGGTGGAGCGCGGTGGGCGGGCTGACGCGCAATCCGCACGCGACCGACCGCAACACCTGCGGCAGCTCCTCCGGCAGCGGCGCGGCGGTGGCCGCCGGCCTCGCCTGGGCGGCGATCGGGACCGAGACCGACGGGTCGATCACTTGTCCCGCAAGCCTCAACGGCGTGGTCGGGTTCAAGCCCACGGTGGGCCTCGTCAGCCGCACCGGGGTGGTGCCGATCAGCTCGAGCCAGGACACCGCGGGGCCGATGGCGCGATCGGTGCACGACGCAGCGCTGCTGCTCGGCGCCATCGCCGGGACCGACCGGGCCGACGATGCGACCGCCTACGCCGACCAGCACAAGGCAGATTTCACCAAGGGGCTCGACACGGCCTCGCTGAAGGGCGTGCGGATCGGCGTGCTGCGCAAGCAGGCGGGAAGCCGCGCGGACGTGAACGAGCTGTTCGATCAGGCGCTGGCCGACATGAGGAACGCCGGCGCAGTGCTGGTCGACATCGACTACGAACCCGATGCGGCGATGTCGAACGACGAGCTGACCGTGCTGATGTACGAGCTGCGCGAGACGATGGACGCCTACCTCAAGGGTTCCCCGGCGCAGATTCCGGTGCGCTCGCTGGCGGACGTGGTCGCGTTCGACAAGGCGCACGCGGATCAGGAGATGCGCTGGTTCGGGCAGGACCTGTTCGAGCAGGCGCTCAAGACCACCGATGCCGCCGCGTACCGGAAGGCCCGCGCGAACAGCCTGCGCCTTGCCGGCAAGGAGGGCATCGACAAGCTGATGGCGGCTAACAAGGTCCAGTTCCTCGTCGCGCCCACCGCGGGGCCGGCGTGGACGAGCGACCTCGTCAACGGCGATCATTTTTCGGACGCTATCGGCGCGGGCTCGCTCGCGGCGATCGCCGGCTACCCGCACCTTTCGGTGCCGATGGGCGCGGTGGAAGGCCTGCCGGTGGGGCTGAGCGTGATCGGCGCGAAGTGGGCCGATCACGAGGTGCTCAAGGCCGGTGCGGCTTACGAGCGCGCCCGCACCGCCAAGCTGCCGGAGCCTTCGCTCAAGCCGTGGGCGCCGGCCGACTGACCGGCGCGGCGCCCGGCGGGTGCAGGTTACTTCTTGGCGACCGCCTTCTTCGCCGGCGCCTTCTTGGCGGCGGGTTCGGCCGTCTGTTCCTTCGCGGCCTTCTTCGCAGCCGGCTTCTTTGGCTTGTCCTCGGCTGCGAGCTTGGCCTCGGCCTTTTTCGCCGGAGTCTTCTTTGCCGGCTTGTCGCCCGCTTCGTCGACCTTGGCTTCCGCCTTCTTGGCAGGCTTCTTCTTGGCGGCCGGCTTCTTGACGGGCTCGGCGGTCTCTTCCGCCTCGATCGCGGCCTGGAGTTCCTCGCGGGTCACCTCCCGCTCGGTCACCTCGGCCTTGTCGAAC
>JBQCFR010000077.1:0-7213 GCA_051958885.1 Tsuneonella sp. | reverse complement strand
GAAGCCGCCCTCGGCGTCGTGGTCGTAGGCGTAGCCCTTGCCGTAGCCGATGTCCTTCATCAGCCGCGTCGGCGCGTTGAGGATGTGCGCGGGCGGCATCAGGCTGCCGGTCTCCTTCGCGCTGCGCCAGGCCGCCTTCTGCGCCTTGTAGGCGGCGTTCGACTTGGGCGCGGTGGCGAGATAGATGCACGCCTGCACGATCGCCAGCTCGCCTTCAGGGCTGCCGAGGAACTCGTAGGCGTCCTTGGCGGCGAGGCACTGGACCAGGGCCTGCGGGTCCGCGAGACCGATGTCCTCGACCGCGGTGCGCACCATCCGGCGCAGCACGAACAGCGGCTCCTCGCCCGCGGTCAGCATCCGCGCGAGGTAATAGAGCGCCGCCTGCGGATCGCTTCCGCGGACCGATTTGTGCCACGCGGAAATGACGTTGTAGTGCCCTTCGCGGTCCTTGTCGTAAACCGCGACGCGGCGCTGGAGGAACGCACCGAGCTCGCCGGTCTCGAGCGGGTGGTCGATCCGCGCGGCGTAGAGCGTCTCGGCCTGGTTGAGCAGGAAGCGCCCGTCGCCGTCGGCGCTGGCGATCAGCGCCGCGCGCGCGTCCGCTGTGAGCGGCAGCGGGCCCTCGAGCGCCTCGGCCCTGGCGAGCAGCTTCTCGAGCGCGGCGGCGTCGAGCCGATGCAGAATCAGCACTTGCGCGCGGCTGAGCAGCGCGGCGTTGAGCTCAAAGCTCGGGTTCTCGGTGGTCGCGCCCACCAGCGTCACCGTGCCGCGCTCGACGAAGGGCAGGAAGCCGTCCTGCTGCGCGCGGTTGAAGCGGTGGATCTCGTCCACGAACAGCAGCGTGCGCTGCCCGGCCTGCACCGCCTTGTCGGCCTCGGCGAAGGCCTTCTTGAGGTCCGCGACGCCCGAGAACACCGCGCTGATCGCGGCAAAGCGCATGCCCACCGCGTCGGCGAGCAGGCGCGCGATGCTGGTCTTGCCGGTGCCCGGCGGGCCCCACAGGATCATGCTCGACAGCTTGCCCGCGGCGACCAGCCGCCCGATCGCGCCCTCGGGCCCGGTTAGGTGCTCCTGCCCGACGACTTCATCGAGCCCGCGAGGGCGCAGCCGGTCGGCGAGAGGCGCGTCGGGGCGCGGCTCTTCCACGTCGCGGGCCGGCGGCACGGTGTCGGGGAACAGGTCTGCCATGGCGGACAGATAGGAATTTGCGCGCCGCTCGGCGAGAGGGCTTGCAATTCGATAGTTCTAAGATATATCTTGGCATATCTTATGAAAGGGCACACGATGTATAACGACTGCTCGCGGCGCGACATGCGCCGGGCGATGAAGATGACCGCGATCGCGCGGATGGCCGGCCGGTGGGGCGGCGACGATCACGGCCCGTTCGGCAAGCACGGTCCTTTCGGGCGGCACGGGCCGTTCGGTCCAGGCGGTCCGTTCGGGGACGACGGCGGGCGCGGACGAGGGCGGCGCGGGCGCATGTTCGGCCAAGGCGAGTTGCGCCTCGCGCTGCTCAAGCTGATCGCCGACCAGCCGCGCCACGGCTACGAGCTGATCAAGGCGATCGAGGAACTGACCGCCGGCGACTATGCGCCGAGCCCGGGCGCCGTCTATCCGACGCTCCAGCTCCTTGCGGACGAGGGCGCGATTGCGGAAAAGGCCGACGACGCCAGTCCGCGCAAGGCGTTCGAAGCGACCGAACAGGGCCGCGCCGAGCTCGAGCAGAAGGCCGACGAGGTCGCGGCGCTGTTCGGACGGCTCGGCGAGCACGGCGAACAGCAGAGTCAGGGCCGTTCGCCGCATCTGTTCCGCGCGATGG
This sequence comes from Tsuneonella sp., assembly GCA_051958885.1. Classification (GTDB taxonomy): domain Bacteria; phylum Pseudomonadota; class Alphaproteobacteria; order Sphingomonadales; family Sphingomonadaceae; genus Tsuneonella. The sequence goes on along the minus strand of JBQCFR010000077.1, from coordinate 5,394 downwards.
GCAACCTTGCCCAGGTGCTCAAGCACAAGGCGCGCGCGGGCGATCTCGACGAAGCCGCGATGAACCAGATCGTCGATATGATCGACGAGATGGCCAAGCGGATCGAGCGCCTCTGACCTGCATTTGCGCACCCCGCCGGAGTGGCGTAATCTCCCGGCGGGGTCGCTACGGGGAGGGGAACGATGGCGACTGTCGCTGACACGAAAGCGCCGTGGCACGTCTGGGCGGTGGGTCTTGTCTCGCTGCTGTGGAACGCCTTCGGCTGCTACATCTACGCGATGACAATGATGCGCGCTCCGGCGATGATGGCGCAGACGCCGCCGAACGTGCGCGCGATGATGGACACGGCGCCGGCTTGGTCGACCGCCGCCTGGGCGCTAGGCGTGTGGGCCGCGCTACTGGGCTCGATCCTTCTGCTGATGCGGCGGGGCGTTGCGGTGTGGACTTTCGCGCTGTCGCTCCTCGGCCTCGTCATCACGGCGATCTACGAGACGCGCGTGGGTTTCCCGATGAATGTGCCGCAGACCGCGATGATCTGGATCGTGGCGCTGTTCCTGCTGTGGTACGCCTGGGCGATGCGCCGGCGCGGCGTGCTTTGGTAGACTACCTCCGCTTCGCCTCGACCAACCGCAGGTAGACATCGGCTACCGCCTGGTTGATCGCGTCCCACGAGAAATCCCGGCTGCGCAGCTCGCCTGCGGCGCCGTGCCGTGCGCGCAGCGCCGGGTCGGTGACGTAGCGCTCGAGCGGGTCGGCATAGCGCGCGGCGACTTCGCCGTCGGGCGCCACCAGCGTGCCGGTCACCCCGTCCTGCACGAGGCTGGTGGAGCCCGTCGCGCCCGCCGCCACCACCGGCAGCCCGCTCGCCATCGCTTCGAGCGTGACGTTGCCGAACGTCTCGGTGACCGAGGGATTAAAGAACACGTCCGCACTGGCGAGCGCGCTGCCGAGCCCGCGGCCGGACTGGAAACCGATGAAACAGCCGCCCGGCAGCGCGTCCTCGAACCACTTGCGCGCCGGTCCTTCGCCGATCACCAGCACTTTGTGCGCCACCCCTCGCGCGCGCAGCAGGGCGATACTCTCGGCGAACGTATCGAGCCCCTTCTCCATCACCAGCCGGCCGAGGAAGGCGATCACCACATCGTCTTGCGCGAAGTTGAGCGTTCGGCGCAGCTGCATGTCGCGCTTGTCCGGCCCGAACACCTCGCGGTCGACCCCGCGCGACCAGACCGACACGTCGAAATTCATACGCTGCCGGCGCAGCATCTCGACCATGCTCTCGCTCGGCGCCACCAGCGCGTCGCAACGGCGGTAGAGGCGGCGCAGGATCGCCTCGATCAGCGGCTCGGTGAAACCCAGGCCATAGTAGCGGGGGTACGTCTCGAAGCGGGTGTGGACCGAGGCGAGCACCGGAATGCCCCGCTCGCGCGCCCAGGTGACCGCCTGGTGCGCGGCGATGTCGGGCGAGGAGATGTGCAGCACGTTGGGCGCGAACGCCGCGAGATCGCGGCGCACCGACGCCGGCAGCGCGAGCGGGAAGCGGAACTCGCTACGGGTGGGGATCGGGACCGAAGGGATGGACACGAGTTCCCCGGTCGGCGCGAAGGCGGGCTCGGCGACGGTCGGCGAATAGACGCGCACCTTGGCGCCCTTGCTCAGGAGATAGCCCACGAGCCGATTGAGCGCCTGGTTCGCGCCGTCGCGCACCATGTTGTAGTTGCCGCTGAACAGGGCGATGCGAAGGTCGGCGATGTCCATTGCGGGTGCGCCCATAGGCAACTCTCCGCACTTTGGCGAGGGCGGCATCGGTCCGAAAGCGCGGGCGGCTCGGCGCACAATCCCATTGCACGCTTGACTTGTTGCGGCGCAACATTAGTGCGGCCGGCGGGCCACGCGGTCCCAACGCCGCGCGAGCTCTCTGCAAGGAGAGTCTACATGACTGAGCATACCCCGCCGCCGGCGCAAAAGCCTGCGCGCCCCTACTTTTCTTCCGGTCCCTGCGCCAAGCCGCCGGGCTGGTCCCCTGACAAACTGGCCACCGAATCGCTCGGGCGCTCGCATCGCTCGAAGCTCGGCAAGGCGCGCCTGCAGTACTGCATCGACCTGATCCGCGAAGTGCTCGAGGTCCCTGACACGCACCGCATCGGCATCGTGCCCGGCTCGGACACCGGCGCGGTCGAGATGGCGATGTGGACGATGCTCGGCGCGCGCCCCGTCACCACGCTCGCGTGGGAAAGCTTCGGCGAGGGCTGGGTGACCGACGCGCTAAAGCAGCTCAAGATCGACCCCACCGTGATCCGCGCCGACTACGGCGAGCTGCCCGATCTCGCGCAGATCGACGGGTCGAACGACGTGATCTTCACCTGGAACGGCACGACTTCGGGCGTGCGCGTGCCGAACGGCGACTGGATCGCCGCGGACCGCAAGGGCCTCGCCATCGCCGACGCCACCAGTGCGGTGTTCGCGCAGGACATTGCGTGGGACAAAGTCGATGTGCTGACCTTCTCGTGGCAGAAGGTCCTCGGCGGGGAGGGCGCGCACGGCGTGCTGATCCTGGGCCCGCGCGCGGTTGAGCGGCTCGAGAGCTACACCCCCGAATGGCCGCTGCCCAAGGTGTTCCGCCTGACCTCCAAGGGCAAGCTCAGCGAAGGCGTGTTCAAGGGCGAGACGATCAACACCCCCTCGATGCTCGCGGTCGAGGACGCGATCTTCGCGCTCGAGTGGGCCAGGCGCATCGGCGGCCTCGCCGAGATGAAGCGCCGTGCGAACGCCAACGCCGCCGCGCTCGACGCAATCGTGCAGCAGCGCGACTGGCTCGGCCATCTCGCCAATGACCCCGCGACACGCTCGAACACCAGCGTCTGTCTGACCGTCAAGGGCGCCGACGAAGCCGCGATCAAGGCGATGGCCAGGCTGCTCGAGGAGCACGGCGCCGCCTATGATATCGCCGGCTACCGCGACGCCCCGCCGGGCCTGCGTATCTGGTGCGGGGCCACGGTCGACACCGCCGATATCGAGGCGCTCGGCCCCTGGCTCGACTGGGCCTACGCGTCGATCAAAGCGACTGCCTGATTCCCGGAACCCTCTCCCCTTCAGGGGAGAGGGTTGGGAGAGGGGCTACGCTCTCCCGCGATCTCTACATTGAAAGGGCCGGGCGACGTTCCCCTCTCCCCGGCCCTCTCCCCTGAAGGGGAGAGGGAGTTAGAAATGACCAAGCCCAAAGTCCTCATTTCCGACAAGATGGACCCCAACGCCGCGCGCATCTTCGAGGAGCGCGGCTGCGACGTCGACGTGATCACGGGCGAGACGCCCGAGCAATTGAAGGCCCGCATCGGCGAGTACGACGGTCTCGCGATCCGCAGCTCGACCAAGGTGACGCGCGAAATTCTCGATGCAGCGAGCAACCTCAAGGTGATCGGCCGCGCGGGTATCGGGGTGGACAACGTCGATGTCCCCTATGCCAGCAGCAAGGGCGTGGTGGTGATGAACACCCCCTTCGGCAACTCGATCACCACCGCCGAGCATGCGATCGCGCTGATCATGGCGCTCGCCCGGCAAATCCCCGAGGCGAACGCGCGCACCCAGGCCGGCGAATGGCCGAAGAACGCCTTCATGGGCGTCGAGGTCACCGGCAAGACGCTCGGCCTGATCGGCGCGGGCAATATCGGCACGATCGTCGCCAGCCGCGCGCAGGGCCTGCGGATGAAGGTCGTCGCCTACGATCCGTTCCTGACCGAGGAGCGCGCGGTCGAGCGGGGGATCGAGAAGGTCGAGCTCGAAACGCTGCTGACCCGCGCCGACTTCATCACCCTCCACACCCCGCTGACCGACCAGACCCGCAACATCCTCAGCCGCGAGCGGCTGGAGAAGACCAAGCCGGGCGTGCGCATCGTCAACTGCGCGCGCGGCGGGCTGATCGACGAGGCGGCGCTCAAGGACCTGCTCGAAAGCGGGCATGTCGCCGGCGCGGCGCTCGACGTGTTCGCGCAGGAGCCGGCGAAGAACAGCCCGCTGTTCGGCGCGCCGAACTTCGTCTGCACGCCGCATCTCGGCGCGAGCACCAACGAGGCGCAAGTCAACGTCGCGCTCCAGGTCGCCGAGCAGATGGCCGACTTCCTGGTGAGCGGCGGGGTCACCAACGCCCTCAACATGCCTTCGCTGAGCGCCGAGGAAGCGCCCAAGCTGCGCCCCTACATGAAGCTTGCCGAGAACCTCGGCAGCCTCGTCGGCCAGCTCGCGCACGGCAACCTGACGCAGATCAGCATCGAGCGCGAGGGCGCGGCGGCCGAGCTCGCCGGCAAGCCGCTCGAGGCGGCGGTCCTCGCCGGTCTGATGCGGCAGTATTCGGACACCGTGAACATGGTCAACGCGCCCTACCTGGCGAAAGAGCGCGGGCTCGACGTGCGCTCGGTGCGCCACGAGCGCGAGGGCGCGTACAGCACCTTGCTGCGGGTGACCGTCGCGACCAGCCAGGGGGACCGCTCGGTCGCCGGCACGCTGTTCGGCGCCGATGCGCCGCGGCTGGTCGAGATTTTCGGCATCGGGATCGAGGCCGAGCTCGCCGGCCACATGCTCTACATCGTCAACGAGGACGCGCCCGGCTTCATCGGCCGGATCGGTACGCTGCTCGGCGAAAGCGGGATCAACATCGGCACCTTCCACCTCGGCCGGCGCGATGCGGGCGGCGAGGCCGTGCTGCTGCTCAGCGTCGATGCGGCGATCCCGCAGACGGTGATCGACAAGGCCTGCCAGCTGCAGGGGGTGAAGACCGTCAAGGCGCTGGAGTTTTGATGCTTCCTAGCCGTCCAACTCACCGTTCGTGTCGAGCGGAGGACGCAGTCCGTAGTCGAGATACCCTGGCGCTGCGCAGGCGTGTCTCGACGGCCGCGATGCTGCGCATCGCTGCTCGACACGAACGGAAGTTTGTCCGATCTGCCGACATGTGGATATGACCGACCCAACCGCCGATCTCCTGCCAATCGGCCTCGCCGACCGCCTGCCCGGCGAGGCGCGGGCGCTTACCGCTGCGCGGCGGGCTGCGCTCGGCGCGATGGACGCTCACGGCTACGACCGGGTGATTCCGCCGCTGGTGGAATTCGAACGCTCGCTCGCGACGCGAATGAGCGGGGTTGCGACGCGCAAGATGTTCCGCTTCGTCGACCCGGCGTCGCTGCGCACACTAGCGCTGCGGAGCGACATGACCGTGCAGGTCGGACGGATCGCCGCCACCAGCCTCGCAGCGCGGCCTCGCCCGCTGCGGCTGTGCTACGCCGGGGAAGTGGCGACGATCGCCGCGGACCAGCTCGCTCCCGCGCGCCAGCGCCTCCAGCTCGGCGCGGAGCTGATCGGCAGCGATTCGGTCGCGGCCGCGGCGGAGATCGTAAAGGTGGCGAT
>JBQCFR010000076.1:0-3966 GCA_051958885.1 Tsuneonella sp. | reverse complement strand
GCCGGGCCGAACCTGCATGTGCTCAGCCCGCGCGAATACAACGAGCTGTTCTCGACGCACGGGATGACCATGATCTTCCTCTATTCGGGGCCGATCCTGTCGGGGTTCTCGAACTACTTCTTCCCGCTCTGGCTCGGCTCGCGCGACATGGCGTTCCCGCGGATGAACGCGCTGAGCTACTGGATCTACCTCGCCGCCGCGCTGTTCCTCTACGCCGGCCCGCTCATCGGCGCCGCGCCCAACGACGGCTGGTTCAATTATCCCCCGTTCTCCGAGCGGCACTTCAGCCCCGGCGTGAACCAGGACATCTACGCGCTGGGGATGGTCTTCCTCGGCATCTCGACCAGCGTCGGCGCGGCAAATTTCATCGTCACCGTCGCGCGCTGCCGCGCGCCGGGGATGGCGGTCAACCGCCTGCCGATCGTCGTCTGGGGCACGCTGACCGCGAGCGCGGCGAACCTCCTCGTCATCCCGGCCGCCAGTCTGGCGTTCTTCCTGCTGTGGCTGGACCGCAACTTCGGAACCGACTTCTACACCGCGACCAGCGGCGGCCAGCCGCTGCTGTGGCAGCACCTGTTCTGGCTGTTCGGCCATCCGTGGGTCTACGCGATCGTGCTGCCGGCGATGGGCATGGTGTCTGACGGGCTGCCGACCTTCACCCGCACGCCGCTGGTCGGCTACACGCTCGTCGCGCTTTCCACCGTGGCGACGATGTTGCTCGGCTTCGGGGTGTGGGTCCACCACATGTTCGCGACCGGCCTGCCGGGCCTCAGCCTGGCGTTCTTCTCGGGCGCGTCGATCATCATCACCGTGCCGAGCGCGATCGCGGTGTTCGCCTGGCTGGCGACGATCTGGCTGGGCAAGCCCGTCTACACCACCGCGTTCCTGTTCTTCGCCAGCATGATCCTGCTGTTCGTGATCGGCGGCGTGTCGGGCTTCATGACCGCGAGCGTGCCGGCCGACTGGCAACTGACCGACACTTACTTCGTCGTCGCGCACCTCCATTACGTGCTGATCGGGATCAACGTGTTCCCGGTGTGCGGGGCGATCTACATGTGGTTCCCCAAGATGACCGGGCGGCTGATGGACGAGCGGCTCGGCCGCTGGAACTTCTGGACCATGTTCGCCGGGTTCAACCTGGGGTTCCTGCCGATGCACCTCGTCGGGCTCTTCGGCATGCCGCGGCGGGTCTATACTTACGACGCGGGGCTCGGCTTCTCGGCGCTCAACATGGTGATCACGATCGGCAGCTTCCTGTTCGCGGTCGGGGTGCTGCTGTTCTTCGTCAACGTCCTGCGCTCGTGGCGCAGCGGCGCGGTGGCGGGGTCCGATCCGTGGCAGGGGCCGACGCTCGAGTGGGCGACATCCTCGCCCCCGCCGCCGTACAACTTCGCGGTGATCCCGACCATCGCCAGCCGCCATCCGCTGTGGGAGGACCAGCTCGGCGAGGGCGAGCACCGCTCGAGCATCGCGGAAGGCATGGTGCTCGACCACGGCAAGGAGGCGCTCGCCGTCTCGGTGCTCGATGCCGAGCCCAACCGCATCTTGCGCATGCCCGAGGACACGCCCGCGCCGTTCTGCCTCGCGGTAGCAGCCACGGTGCTGTTCACCGGTCTACTGGCGCACCTGTGGTGGCTCGCGGCGGTCGGCGGGCTCGGCGTTGCCGCCGCGCTGTTCGCCTGGACCCGCCCGCGCCGCGAGCTGCTCGAGCGCGAGCCGGGCGCGCACCCGGCGCGGGGCGATGGCTGAGCGGATCGTCGCCCGCCCCGGCGCGCTGCCGCTCGGCCCCGTGCGCGGCAAGGGGATCGGCTGGAACGGCATGCTCATGCTGATCGCCGCGGAAGCCGCGTTGTTCGCCTACCTGCTGTTCGCCTACTACTACATGGCGATGACCAATGCGGCCGGGTGGATGCTCGAGCCGCATCCCGCGCTCAAGCTGGCGCTGCCCAACACCGTGCTGCTGCTCGCCTCGAGCGTCGCGGCGTGGTGGGGCGAGCGCGGCGTGATCGCCGACGATCGCCGCCGCGCGCTGATCGGCGTCGGCCTCGCGATCGCGATGGGCGCGGTGTTCGTGCTCGTCCAGGTCTTCGAGTGGCGCGCGAAGAGCTACTCGCTGGCGACGAACAGCTACGGCGGGCTCTACTTCATCACCACCGGCTTCCACATGGCGCACGTCGTCGTCGGGCTCGTCATCCTGGCGGTGCTGTGGCTGTGGACCTGGCGCGGGTGGTTCTCGCCGCTGCGGATGATCCCGGTGTCGAACGGGATCGTCTATTGGCATTTCGTCGACGCGGTGTGGCTGGCGGTGTTCGCGACCTACTACGTCTCGCCCTACCTCGGGGTCGGCCGGTGACCCGGGCGCGTGCCGAGACCTGCGCCGTGGTGTTCGCGGTCGCGGGCGCGCCGCTCGCGTGGCTTGGGGAGATCAGCGCGGCGTACGCCTTCGCCTCCACGCCCTGCTTCAACGCGGGCGCGCGGCTGACGCGGGAGCTGGGCGTGCAGCCCTGGCCACTCGCGATCAGCGCGGCGTTCCTGCTCGTGGCACTGGCCGCGTTGGCGATGGGAGTGGTCCTCTATCGCAGGACGCACGCGGACGCGGCCCACAGCCGCACGCGCTTCCTCGCATTGTGGGGCATTGCCTTCGCGACGATCTTCACCGCGCTGATCGCCGTCAACATCGCGCTGCTGCTGGGGATGCCGGGATGCGCAAGCTGATCCTGCTCGCGTTTGCGCCGCTGGCGGCCTGCGGCGGCGGGCAGGGGGACGGGACCGCGCTCGCCAAGGCGGTGATCGCCAGCCACTGTGCGATGTGTCACGTCGTGCCCGGCGTGCGCGAGGGGCGCGGGCGCGTCGGCCCGAGCCTCGCCGGCATCGGCGAGCGGCAGGTTCTCGCCGGCAAGCTGCCCAACACGCGCGCCAACATGCTGCGCTGGATCACCAACGCGCAATCGGTCGCCCCCGGATCGGTCATGCCCGACATTCCGCTCTCGCCGCGCGAGGCCGGGGCGGTCGCCGATTACCTCGCCGCGCTCGATTGACGCACGCCGCGAAAAGGGCCTGCGGCAGTTCCGTGGACCGCGGGCCCTTCTCCCGGTCTTGCGACCGAAGCGCGCACCGCCCGCGCGGGAGCGGCTGAGCTTGCGCATACCACATCCGGGCCGCCGCGCGAACGCTCCGCGCGCGCTGTCGCAAAGCGGGAAGGTTCGCGCCCGGCTTTTGGGTTGAAATGGCCGCCGCGATGCGGGACTTGCCGCACCATGACACAGGCTCACCCCGACTCCGCCTCCGTCCACACCCGCGCGGAAGGCGGCGCCTCGGTCTACGAGGCGGAGATCGACGGCGAGCGGATCGTGTGGGACGATCAGCTCACCTATTCGCAGCACCTCAACATCGGCCCCCTGCTCGCGGCGCAGATTCCCGTATCGGACAAGCCGGACGAGATGCTGTTCATCGTCATGCACCAGACGATGGAGCTGTGGCTCAAGCTGCTGCTCCACGAAGCCGGCGTGCTCACCGGCGACCTGAACGCAGACGACGCCGGCCGCGCGAGCAAGACGCTCGAACGGATGGAGACCGTGATCCGCCACATGACCGATTCGTGGGAAGTGCTCGCCACGCTCACCCCGCACGATTTCCTCTCGTTCCGCCATTTCCTGCGCCGCGCCTCGGGCTTCCAGTCGCACCAGTTCCGCCAGCTCGAGTTCGCCTTGGGGCTCAAGCGCGCCAAGATGACGCTGGTCCATCAGAGCGAGCCGGCGGCGCTCGCCGCGCTCGAGGCCACGCTCGCCGCGCCCTCGCTGTGGGACACGGTGCTCGCGCTGCTCGCGCGCCGCGGGTTCGCCATTCCCCCCGACAAGCTCGTGCGCGACTGGCGCGAGCCCTACGAGCCGAGCGCGGCGGTCGAGGAGGCGTGGCTGGCGATCTACCGGGACCCGGACGCATACCGCCCGCTGTTCGCGCTCGGCG
>JBQCFR010000075.1:0-5909 GCA_051958885.1 Tsuneonella sp. | reverse complement strand
GGAATCACTCTCCGGCGGCGAGCGCACACGTGTCGGCATCGCGCGCCTGTTGATCGAGAAGCCCGACCTGGTGCTGCTCGACGAGCCGACCAACAATCTCGACGCCGTGGGGCGCGCAGCAATCCACGAGCTGGTCCGGAGCTGGAAGGGCGGACTGATCGTTGCCAGCCACGATCGCGCGCTGCTCGAGATGATGGATCGCATCGTCGAGCTGACGCCGGTCGGGGTACGCGTCGTGGGCGGGGGATGGAGCGCGTTTGCGGCGCAGCGCGAAGCCGAGCGGAAGCTCGCGGCGACCGAGCTCGAGCGCTCGCAGGCGGCGCTTCGCGACGCCAAGAGTGCCGCCCAGCGCCGGCACGAAGCGCAGCAACGCCGCGACAAGGCAGGGCGGGCGTTCGCCGCGAAGGGCTCGGACCCCAGGATTCTGCTCGGCGCGCGCGCGCAACGGGCCGAAGAAACCGGCGGCCGGTCGCTGCGATTGAGCGAGCGCGAGACGAGCGCCGCTCTTGCCCGCGCGGACGAGGCGCGCGCAAAGGTGGAAGGTCTAACGCCCGTCGCGATGAGCCTGCCGCCGAGCGGCATGCCATCCGGCGCGCGCGCGGTTTCGCTTGATCACGTGATAGTCGACCTCGGCGGCCACCGGCTCGGCCCGTGGACGCTGGAGGTGCGCGGGCCGGAGCGCATCGCGATCGACGGACCCAATGGGGCCGGGAAGACGACGCTGCTCGGGGCTGCGACCGGCGCCCTCGAACCGGCCAGCGGGACGGTAGCGCGTGCCGAGGGGCGCGTGGCGCTGCTCGATCAACACGTCGATGCGCTCGATCCCGCGGGAAGCATCCTAGCGAACTTCCGGCGGCTTAATCCCGGCCTCGGGGAGCAAGACGCCTATGCCGCCTGCGCGCGGTTCGGCTTCCGCAACCGCAACGCGCAGCAGGCGGTGCGCACGCTATCTGGCGGCGAGCGCCTTCGCGCTGGCTTGGCGTGCATCCTCGCCGGGGAGCGCCCGCCGTGGCTGCTCATCCTCGACGAGCCGACCAATCATCTCGACCTGGAATCGATCGAACTGCTCGAAGGCGCGCTGCGGGAGTTCGACGGAGCCTTGATGGTGGTCAGCCACGATGCGGCCTTTCTTGCCGCGATCGGGATCGAGCGGCGCTTCGCGGTCAGCTCTCCACGCCCTTGATCTTGCCCCACTGGCGCGCGGCGGTGTAGCCGAGGTAGCCGGTGCCGAAGAGCGCGTAGAGTTCCTCGGGCAGGCCGCGCAGATAGGCGGTCATCGCGCCGGAGATCGCCTGCGCGGCGTCGGGGCGGAACAGCGAGAACACGCCGATCGGCAGGGCCCACAGGATCATTGCGTACATCACGTAAAGGAAGCTCGGCCGCGCGCGGCTGGTCCACGGGTCGCTCGATTGCGCCTCGGCGACGATCGCGGAGAGCTGCGCCTCGATCTGCTTGAGTTCCTGCGTGCCCTGCAGCTCGAGCAGCTCGAGCTTGGCCTTCGCGCGCGCCTCCTTGTCCGGGATGACCTTGTCGATGATGGAGGCGATCGGTCCGATGAGCGTTTCTAGGATTGGCACAGGCAAGCTCCCGTTAGAGTCACTTTGGCAGTAACCAGATAGGTTCCTGTAGGAAAGCGTCTTCACCAGAGTACCGCATTGACTTGCCTTGATGTCGGGTTAGACGAAGCGCGGGTCTCGCGCGAAAGCTGGGCGAATTGCAGGAACGATGACTGATCTGCGGCAAAGGCGCGCCCGGGTGACGTCGGTCGATGTCGCTGAGGCCGCGGGCGTCAGCCAGTCGACCGTCAGCCGCGCCCTGTCGGGCTCCCCCACCATCACCGAACAGACTCGCACCCGCGTTGAGCGCGCCGCGCGCGAACTCGGCTATTTCGTCGACGAGCGCGCCGCGCGGCTGCGGAGCGGGCGAACCGGCACGGTCGCCATCGTCGTAATCGGCCGCGAAGGCCAGCATCCGACGCGGGTCAGCGCGTTCCACTATGCGCTGCTCGGCAGCACCTGCGCCGCGGTGGCGGAGCAGGGCTATCAGGCGCTCGTGTCGTTCCAGTCCGAAGCTGAGCAGTTCTTCTGGCACTTCGCCGCGCAAGGCCAGGCCGATGGGCTGATCGTGATGGGCACCAGCGTGAACCGCGCCGCCTGGCGGGACCTGCGGCACTGCGCGCCCGAGGGACCGTGCGTGACTTGGGGCGCACCGTACGACGCCGGGCGATGGGTGCGCGCCGACAATCGTGCGGGGGCGCGTCTGGCGACCGAACGAATGATCGCGGCGGGCCATCGGCGCATCGGCTTTGCCGGCACGGTGGATGCGGTCCATCCGCAGTTCACCGAGCGGTATGCCGGTTATCGCGACGCGCTCGCGGCGGCGGGGCTGCCTGTCTTCGAGCCGGTGACCGCGCCGGGTGACGACCGCGTCGAGCAGGGCAGCGCGGCAATCACCGACCTGCTCGGCCGCGCCGAACCGGCCGATGCAGTGTTCGCAGCGAACGACATGATCGCCCTTGGTGCGCTTGACGCGCTCGCGGCCCGCGGCGTCCAGGTGCCGCGCGACTTCGCGGTGGTCGGCTTCGACGGGCTGGCCGCGGGAGTCCACTCGAATCCGCCGCTGACGACGATCGAGCCGGACTTCGCCGAGGCCGGGCGCGCGCTTGTACGCGGGGTGTTCGACGGCGGGCAGACCGGCGGCGAGCGGGTGCCGGTGACGCTGATCGAGCGCGGCAGCGTGCGCCCGGCTAGCTAGCGGGCGGCACGAGCTGGTCGCCGCCCAGCACGCGGTACAGCGCCACGCGGTTAAGCACCTCGGCGAGTTCGACGCTCACCAGCTGCTGGCGCGCGGCGAACAGGCTGCGCTGCGCGATCAGGCTGTCGAGGAAGCTGTCGATGCCACCGCGATAGCGGGCATCGGTCAGCCGCGCGCTGGTCTCCGCCGCCGCCGTGTTGTCCCTCGCCGCGCGCTGCCGGTCGCCGAGCGTGCCCTGATCCGCAAGCGCGTCGGCGGTCTCGCGGAAGGCGGTCTGGATCGCCTTCTCGTACGCCGCCAGCGCCGCATCGCGCTGCGCCTCGGTGACCGCGACGTTGGCGCGCCGTCCGCCGGCGTCGAAGATCGAGTAGCCCACATCCGCGCCGGCGGTGAATGGGACCGCCCCGGGGGTTAACAGATCGGCGAGCGGGTGGCTCGCCAGCCCCAGCAATCCGGTGTGCGAGAGGGAGGGTAACAGCTGCGCGCGCCCAACGCCGATGTCCGCATTGGCGGCGCGGAGCTGGTACTCGGCCTCGATCACGTCCGGCCGGCGCAGGAGCACGTCCGACGACAGCCCGGCGGGCAGCGCGACGTAACGGGGCGCGATTTCGTCCAGCCCCTCGGGCAGCAGCGCCGGATCGACGTCCGCCCCGACGAGCAACCGCAGCAGGTTGCGATCCTGCGCCAGCGCGGTGGTCTGCTCGGCGATGCTCTGCTCGGCGCTCGCCAGCACCTGCTGCGCTTGCGCCAGGTCGGTGCGCGGCGCGATGCCGCCCTTGAGCCGTGCGTTGGTCAGCCGCACGCTCTCGTGCGCGTTGGCCGCCGTCGCCTCGGCGATCGCGAGCAGGTTTCGGTCGGCGGCGTAGGTCGCCCAGGTGCTCGCGATGTCGGCGACGAGCCCCAGCCGCACGGTCCGCGCCGCGGCCTCGGTGGCGAGCGCCTGATCGCGCTGGGCGGCGGTCGCGTTGGCGAGCTTGCCGAACAAGTCGACCTCGTAGCTCGACACACCGGCCTGCGTGGAAAACAGCACGCTGGTATCGCTGCCCCCGCCGTTATTCGATCCGCCGCGCGAAGCGGTCACGCCGCCAGTCACGCCGACCTGTGGGAGTTGCTTCGATCGCACGACCCGCACCTGCGCGCGCGCCGCGGCACGGTTGGCCGCGGCGATCCGCAGGTCGCGATTGTTGGCGAGCGCGGTCTCGACGATCTGCTGCAGCCGCGGATCGGTGAACACCTCGCGGTACGAGACGATCGGCAGCCCGGCCTCGCTCTGCGCCAGGTAAGCGTCGCCGACCGGCCACGAACTCGGCACCGGCGGCGGCGGCAGCTCGGTCGCCGGCGCAAGCGAACAGGCCGCGAGCGCTAGCAGCGAGAGCGCGGCGATAGGCTGGCGCAGCCTCATGCCGGCATCTCCCCGTCGGCCGCCGGCGGCGCGCTTTCGTCCTCGTCGTGATGCAGCCGCTCGCGCACCGCTGCGAGCCCGTCGCGGACACCCCTGCGCACCAGCACGAAGAACAGCGGGATGTAGAAGATCGCCAGCATTGTCGCCGCGACCATGCCGCCGATCACCGAGGTGCCGATCGCGATGCGGCTGTTCGCGCCCGCGCCCGTCGCGGTCGCCAGCGGCAGCACGCCGAAGATGAACGCAAAGCTCGTCATCAGGATCGGCCGCAGGCGAATGCGCGCCGCTTCGAGCGCTGCGTCGATCACCCGCGCGCCCTTGCGCTCGGCCTGTTCGGCGAACTCGATCATCAGGATCGCGTTCTTGGCCGCGAGCCCCATCGTGGTGAGCAGGCCGATCTGCAGGTAGACGTCGTTCTCGAGCCCGCGCAGCGTGGTGAACAGGATCGCCCCGAGCAGGCCCAGCGGCACCACCAGCAGCACCGCAACCGGGATCGACCAGCTCTCGTACAGCGCGGCGAGGCACAGGAATACCACCAGCAGCGAGATCGCGTAAAGCAGCGGCGCCTGGCTCGATGCGTTGCGCTCCTCGTATGACGAGCCCGACCATGCGACGCTGGTGCCGGGGTATTTGGCGGCAAGCGCGGCGATCTCGTTCATCGCCTCGCCCGAGCTCACCCCGGGCGCCGCCTGGCCGGAGAACTCGGCGGACGGCACGCCGTTGAAGCGCGAGGTGCTCGACGGCGTCGACGACCAGCCGAGCGTGGCGAAGGCGGAGAACGGGGTCATCTGGCCCGTCTGCCCGCGAACATACCACTGCCCGATGTCGGACGGCTGGGAGCGGTAAGGCGCGTCCCCCTGGACATAGACCTGCTTCACGCGGCCCTTGTCGATGAAGTCGTTGACGTAGCGCCCGCCCCAGGCAGTCGAGATGGTCGAGTTCACCGCCTCCTGCGCCAGGCCGTAAGCCGCCAGCCGCTGCGGATCGGTGTCGACCTTCAGCGTCGCGACATCAGGCAGATCGCTGAGGCGCACGCCGCTCAGCTTCGAATCCTGGTTGGCCTTTTCGAGCAGGTCGTCGCGGACTGCCGCGAACTTGTCGGCCGGCATGCCGCTGGTGTTGCGGAATTCCATCGTGAAGCCGCTGGAGGACGACAGCCCGCGGATCGCGCCGGGAACGGTCACGAACGCGCGCGCGTCGCGCAGGCCATGGAGCGCCGCGGTGGTTCGGTCGGCGATCGCCTGAGCGGTGTTCTCCTTCCCGGGGCGCAAGTCCCAGTCGACCAGCTTCATGAACGCCAGGCCCTGGTTCTGCCCGCCCGCGCCGCGGCCGCCGCCGGCCAGGATGAAGAGCACCTGGATATTCTTGCCCTCCTTCTCGAGCAGATATTTCTCGATCTTGTTGGCCACGGCTTCGCTGCGCGCGATCGTCGCGCCGGGCGGGAGCTGATATTGCAGGAAGACGCCGCCCTGATCCTCGTTGGGCAGGAACCCGGTCGGCAGGCGCACAAACATAACCGCGAGCACCGCCACCAGCGCGGCGTAGATGCCGAGGAACAGCCACTTGCGCTCGACCACATGGCCGATTGCCGCGCGGTAGCGCAGCGAGAGCCTGGCGAACCCGGCGTTGAACCAATTGTGCAAGAGTTAGAGCCGCTCATGCGCGCTCGGGAAATGGCGCGCGAGATAGCCGTTGTGCGCCTCATCGTCCTCCTAGCGCTTGCGCAGGTGCGACGTCAGCGCCGGGCTGAGGA
>JBQCFR010000074.1:0-14441 GCA_051958885.1 Tsuneonella sp. | reverse complement strand
GGTCAGGCCCGGTCCGCCGCCGGTGACGATCGCGGCGGCGGCGCCGTCACCGAACTGCGCACCCATCAGCAGCGGCTCGAGTTGCACCTCGTCCTGGTGATGCAGGGTGGACAGCTCGACCGTGACCACCAGCACGCGCGCGTCTGTCTCCGAGCGGACGATGTGCCGCGCCGTGCGCAGCGCGGTCACCGCCGCATAGCATCCCATGAAGCCGATCAGCACCCGCTCGACGTCGTCGCCCAACCCCAGTCGCCGGGCGATGATCTGGTCGAGTCCGGGAGCGACGAACCCCGTGCAGCTCGCGACCACGATGTGAGTCGGTCGGCCAAGCTCGGGCAATCCGGCGATCGCCCTCAGCGCGAGATCGGGCGCGGCTTGCGCGTAGATCGCCATCCGCGCAGCGGTGCTCGGCGCATCGCCGCCGTAGAACCCGACACCTTCGTCGAGCCGCGCGTCGTCCTCGCCGAGCACCGACCACCGATGCTCGATGCCGGAGCGTTGCGCCATGCGTTCGTAAAGTTTCGCCTCGCGGGTGCTCTCGAGCTTGCCGAGCGCCCAGCGGCGATAGTCCTTTTCGAAATCGAGGTCGGGAACTGCGGTCGCAATCGCCGTGATGGTGGCCATGTCAGGCGATTCCCGTGGTCATTCGCAACGTGAACGCCGGAGCTGGTGCATCGTGCCCGTCAAGCTAGCTCTCGGGCACGTTCGCGCGCAGCTCGTCGAGCCAGACGTCCGCAACCGCATCCGAAGGGGCTCGCCAGTCGCCGCGCGGGCTGAGCGCGCCGCCGGCGCTGACCTTGGGACCGTTGGGCAGCGCGCTGCGCTTGAACTGGCTGAACGCGAAGAACCGCTGCAGGAAACTCTCGAGCCACTTGCGGATCGTCGCGAGGTCGTACTCGTTCTTCGCACCTTGCGGGAAGTCGGCCGGCCAGCTGCCGCGCGAGGCATCGCGCCACGCGTGCCAGGCGAGGAACGCGATCTTGCTCGGCTTCTGCCCGAAGCGGATCGTGTGGTGCAGGAAAAAGTCGTTGAGCTCGTACGGGCCGATCTTGCCCTGCGTGCTTTGTATCTCGCCGTCCTCGCCGACCGGGACCAGCTCGGGGCTGATCTCGGTGCCGAGAATCGCCTCGAGCACCGCGTCGGTCTGCGGGTCGAGCTGGTCGGTGCGCGTCACCCAGCGGATCAGGTACTGGATCAGCGTCTTGGGAACGCCGGCGTTGACCGCGTAGTGGCTCATCTGGTCGCCGACGCCGTAAGTGCACCAGCCGAGCGCGAGTTCGCTGAGATCGCCGGTGCCGATGACGAACCCGTTGTGCTGACCGGCGAGGCGGAACAGGTAATCGGTGCGCAGGCCCGCCTGCACGTTCTCGAACGTGGTGTCGTAGATCGGGTGCCCGTTGGCAAAGCCGTGGCCGATGTCCTGCAGCATCCGCGTCGCAGCCGGCCGAATGTCGATTTCCTCCGCCGTGATCCCGAGCGCTTCCATCAGCTTCCAGGCGTTGGACTTGGTCCCTTCGGAAGTGCCGAAGCCCGGCATCGTGTAGCCGCGGATCGCGGTGCGGGGCAGGCCGAGGCGGTCGCATACCTTGGCGGCGACGATCAGCGCATGAGTCGAATCGAGACCGCCCGAGACGCCGATGACCATCGAATCGCCGCTGGTCTGCTCGAACCGGCGCATCAGTCCGTCGACCTGGATATTGAACGCCTCGAAGCAATCCTCGTCGAGCTTGTTCGGCCGGTTGGGCACGAAGGGGAAGCGCCGCACCGGACGCGTCAGCCCGATGTCTCCAGCGGCTGGCACGTGTTCGAACTCGACGGTGCGGTACCAGTCCTCGGGCCGGCCCGCCTCCTCACAGGCGTCGTTGAACGTCTGCATCCGCATCCGATCGTTGAGGATGCGGTCGCAGTCGATGTCCGCGACACACAGCTCCGGCTGAAGCTCGAACCGGGCGCTCTCGGCGAGCAGGTCGCCGAGTTCGTAGATCATCCCCGGCCCGTCCCACGCCATGTCGGTGGTGGTCTCGCCGTGTCCCGCCGCCGAGTAGATGTAGGCAGCCACCGCACGCGAGCTTTGCGAACGGCACAGCATATGGCGCTCGTCCGACTTGCCGATGACGATGTTTGAAGCTGACAGGTTCGCGAGGATCGTCGCCCCCGCCATCGCGCCGTAAGTCGAGGGCGGGATCGGCGCCCAGAAATCCTCGCAAATCTCGCTCGCAAGACGAAAGCCGGGCAGGTTCGAGGCGGCGAAGATGAGGTCCGTTCCGAACGGGACGTCCTCACCGCCCACGCCTATCGTCAGCCCCTGGATGCCGCGCCCGTTGGCGAACCAGCGCTTCTCGTAGAATTCGCGGTAGTTGGGCAGATAGCTCTTGGGCACCACCCCGAGCAGACGCCCGCGGTGGATCGCCAGCGCGCAGTTATACACCCGGCCATTGCGCCGCAGCGTCGCGCCGATCACCAGCAGCGGCACCAGTTCCGCGCTCGCCGCGACGATCTCCCCCACCTTGTCCTCGACCGCGTCGAGCAGCGCGGCCTGCAAGTGCAGGTCGTCGATAGCATAGGAGGGCAGGCACAGCTCGGGGTAGATCAGCAGGTCGACGTGCGCCTCGTGCGCGCGCTGCGCTTCCTCGATGATCGCCTGGGCATTTCCCGCGACGTCCGCCGTGCGCACGCGCGGGGTGCTGGTGGCCGCGCGCACCATCCCGTGGGTGTGGAGCGAATAGAACGGGTGATCGGGGCTGTCTGTCATGCGCTGAGCGCGTCATCCATCATCGCGAGGGCGACTTCAAGCGCCGCGAGCCGCACGCCCGCGCGGCCAATTGCGCCGAAGTGCTCTTCGCGGTGTGCGATCTCCCCGCCGCGCCGCGCGCATCCGAAATGAACCAGGCCTTCCTCGTCGTCGTCGTCGCCCGGCCCGGCAAACCCGGTGATCGACACCGCGATGTCGGCTTCCGAGTGATCGAGCGCTCCTTCGGCCATTGCCCGAGCGACCTCCTCGCTGACCGCCCCGTAGGTGTCGACCTTCTCGCGCGGGATGCCGAGCAGGTCGCATTTCACCTGGTTCGAATAGGTTACGAAGCCGCGCTCGAACACGTGACCGCGGCCGCGCACGTCGGTGAGCAGCGCAGCGAGCAGCCCACCAGTGCAGCTCTCCGCGGTCGCTAACTCGAGTTCCTGCTTGTGCGCCTTGTCGAGCACGCTGCACGCGAGCGTCTCCAGCTTGGCAGGCAGGATGGGCTCAAGTGTCTCGGCGGTGTCGGGCGCTTTCCTCATTGGACCAGAACCGCCGGTGTTGCACGGCGTTCCGAACCCGCGCAGTGAAATCCTTTTCCCGCCGTCCCTTAGCGGCGATCCTCAAGCCGCGAGCAAAGTCGCTGCGCTGGGCGCGCCTTCGAGCAATTCGATCAGCCCCCGCTCCTCGCGAGTCAGCCAGTGGGTGCTGCGCGGAAGAGTAAGTCCGTTGCGCCACTCGTCCTGCTGCTCGACGAGCGCGATGACGGCTGGATGGAGATAGCTGCGCCGGGTGACCGCCGGAGTATTGCCGAGATGGTCGGCAACCGCGTCGAGCAGCGCCTTGAGCGGCACGCGTTCTTCGGCCTCGGCCAGCAGCGCGAAACCGCGCGCGCTTGCATGCCATGTGCGGAAATTCTTCGCGGTGAACCGCTCGCCCATCGTTTCGCACAAGTACTCGTTGACGTCGTTCGAGCCGACGGCGTGCAGATCGCCGTCGTCGTCGAAATACTGGAACAAGCGCTGCCCGGGGAGGTCCTGCATCGCGCGCACCACGCGGGTCAGGCTACGGTCGGACAGGACGACTTCGCGGTTCTTGCCTGACTTCGCACGAAAGCGCAGCCGCAGCGTACGCCCGGTGACCTCGGCATGCTTGCGCCGCAGCGTCGTCGCGCCGAAGCTCTTGTTCGCCTTGGCATAACCTTCGTTGCCCACGCGCAGCGCGCCGAGATCGAGCAGCCGCACGACGCTGGCGATCGCCCGTTCCCGGGTGAGTTCGCGCTGTTCGAGGTCACTCTCGACCCGCTTGCGCACGAGCGGCAGCAAGCGCCCGAACGCGGCGCAGCGGTCGAACTTCTCGCTCTCTCGCGCCATGCGGAAATCCGGATGGTAGCGGTACTGCTTGCGGCCTTTGGCATCGATCCCAGTGGCGAGGATATGCCCGTTGGGCGCAGGGCAGAACCAGGCATCGGTGTAGGCGGGCGGCAAGGCGACCGCATTGAGCCGCTTCTTCTCCGCCGGATCGGTGATCAGCTCCCCTGCCGGATCGTAGTAAGCCCACCCCTTGCCTGACCGCTTGCGGGTGATGCCGGGGAGATCGTCGTCGACGTAGATCAGCTTGCTCATGTCGAAGCACGAAACATCGCCTCGGCGCTTGCGGTTCCGCCGCCGCGGCACCATTCATCATGCATCCACTCACAAGGAGCCTGCAGATGCCCGACACCTACACCCCGCCGAAGGTCTGGACCTATGACGCGGAGAACGGCGGCAGGTTCGCGGCGATCAACCGGCCCACGGCCGGCGCGCAGCGCGAGGCTCAGCTCCCTGTCGGCCAGCACCCGTTCCAGCTCTATTCGCTCGGCACGCCCAACGGGCAGAAGGTCACCGTGATGTTCGAGGAGCTGCTCGAGGCCGGGTATGCGGACGCCGAATACGATGCGTGGATCATCAACATCGGCGAAGGCGACCAGTTCGGCAGCGGGTTCGTGGCGCTCAATCCGAACAGCAAGATTCCCGCGCTCGAAGACCGCAGCGGCCCCGAGCCGTTCCGTGTCTTCGAAAGCGGCGCGATCCTGCTCCACCTCGCCGAGAAGTTCGATTTCCTACTGCCTCGCCAAAACCCCGCACGCGCCGAAGTGCTGAGCTGGCTCATGTGGCAGATGGGCACCGCGCCGTTCATCGGCGGCGGCTTCGGCCATTTCTACGCCTACGCGCCCGAGAAGTACGAATATCCCATCAACCGCTACGCGATGGAGGCGAAGCGCATCTTCTCAGTCGCCGACAACCGCCTCGGCGAGGCCGAGTATTTGGGCGGCAACGACTATTCGATCGCCGACATCGCCGCCTACGGTTGGCTCGGCGCCCTTATTCGCGGCGACGCCTACAACGACGCCGCGACGTTCCTGTCGATGCACGAATACAAGAACGTTGCCCGCTGGGTGCGCGCGATCGACGCCCGTCCTGCGGCCCGCCGCGGCCGCATCGTCAACACCCAGCATCTGCGCGAGCGCCACTCGGCGGCCGACTTCAGCGCCGTCGAGGACCAGAGCCTGCTCAGCGAGGTCAAGTGGAAGAGCGAAGCGGCGGCCTGACCGCGCACTTTCCATCGGTGCGGTTGGCTGGGGCGGCAGGATTCGAACCTGCGAATGCCGGTACCAAAAACCGGTGCCTTACCACTTGGCGACGCCCCAGCAGCCGGGCGCCCCTATAGCGCCGCCTAGCGGTAAGGAAAGACCTGGTTCGGAATCGGAGCCGCGCAGCGGCGCAGAAGACGCCGGAGGAGGCTATCCTGCCGCCCCAGCCAACGCCCGCTTAAGCCGCCTTGTCGAGCCGCCCGCGCACCGCTTCGGCTTGCGCCATGATGTTGGCGACGAGCTCCTTGCAGGTGGGGATGTCGTGAATCAGCGCCTGGCTCTGGCCGCTCGACCAGATGCCGCCGTCGACATCGCCGTACCGGTCGACGGCTTCGCGCGCGCGGGCGCCGGACATCAGGTCGCGCACGTCGTCGAACGTCGTGGTCGGATCGCGCTGGATCTCGGCCACCTTCTCCGACACCGCGTTGCGCGCGACGCGCGCGGTGTTGCGCAAGTTGCGGCCCACCAGCACCGTATCGAGCTCGGTGTTCTCGACGATCTTCTGCTTCACGTTAGGATGGAGGCGCGCCTCCTGAGTCGCACAGAAGCGCGTGCCCATGTTGACCGCGTCCGCCCCAAGGGCGAGCGCGGCTACCAAGCTGCGCCCGTCGGCCATCCCGCCGCTCGCGACAATCGGGACGTCGGGCAGCGCATCGACCGTGGCGGGCAGCAGCACGACCAGGCCGACATCGTCCTCGCCTGGGTGGCCGGCGCATTCGAACCCGTCGATGCTGATCACGTCCACGCCCTTGCGCACCGCGCTCACCGAGTGGCGCACGCTGGTGCACTTGTGGATGACCTTGACGCCCGCTTCCTTGAACGCCGGCAGGTGATCGGTCGGTGCGCGCCCGGCCGTTTCGACGATCTTGAGCCCGCTTTCGATGATCGCCTCGCGGTACTCGTCGTAAGGAATGGGATTGATCGAGGGCAGCAGCGTCAGGTTCACCCCGAACGGCTTGCTGGTGAGCGAGCGGGTCTTGTCGATCTCTTCCTTGAGCGCGGCGCCGCTGGGAAACATGTGCGCGGTGATGAAGCCGAGCGCGCCGGCCTCCGCCACAGCGGCGACCAGTTCGCCGTAACCGACACCCGTCATCCCCCCCATCAAAATCGGGGTTTCGATGCCGAACATCTCGGTTATGCGCGTCTTGAAGGCCATTGCCCACTCTCCCACCGGTTTACGTTTGCGTAAACGGTTAGACTGTCGCATCGGGGGAAAGGCAAGCGCAAATTGGGGAGTAGGTTCTTGGCAACGGAAGCGGAGACAATCCCCGTCATCGTCGGCGTGGGCCAGGTCAACGACCGACCTGCCGATCCCGACCAGGGGCTCGATTCGGGTGAGCTGATGATCGCCGCGCTCCGGCAGGCGGAGGCCGACGCCGGCGCTATCCTGCTCGAAGACCTCGATTGGCTGGGCGTGGTGTCGCAGCTCTCGTTTCCCCAACTCAATCCGCTGACCGGCACTATCGAACGGGCTCTCGGCGCTTCGCCCGCGTTCTCGCGCCAGACCGCGCTGCCGAACGGCGACAGCCCGATACTCCTCCTCAACGAGGCGGCCAACGCAATCGCGCGCGGCGAGGCGAAGATTGCTGCGGTTACTGGCGGCGAGGCGCTGCGCACCGCGGCGCACCGCGCGCGTCAAGCGGCGGCGGGTGAGACGCACGACGCGCTGCGCAATGCCGCGCATCGCCGCAAGGCCGGCTATCGCCAGAGCTACGGGCTGACGGTGCCGGTCGACGTCTATCCGCTGTATGAGAACGCCGGGCGCGCGGCGCGCGGCGAAACGTTGGCAGAAGCCCAAGCCGAAAGCGGCGCGATCTGGGCTGAGTTCTCCCGGGTCGCCGACGCAAATCCCGCGGCGTGGATCCACAAGCCCGTCAGCGCCGCGGAGGTGGTCACGCCGAGTTCGGACAACCGGCCGATCGCGTTCCCCTACACCAAGCTTACGGTCGCCAACTCGAGCGTGAACCAGGGCGCGGGGTTCATCGTCACCAGCCTTGCCGAAGCGCGGCGGCACGGGGTCGCGGAGGATCGGCTGATCTATGTCGGTCTCGGCGCGGCAGCGCATGAAAGCGACGACTTCCTCGCACGTGGCGGCTTTGCCCAGTCGCCCAGTATGGCCGTCTCGCTCACCCGCGCGCTCGAGCTGAACGGACTGACCGCGGATGATCTCGACCACGTGGAGCTCTACAGCTGCTTCCCCTGCGTGCCGAAGATGGCGCGGCGGGTGATCGGCTGGCCGCTCGACAAGCCGATGAGCGTGTTCGGCGGGCTCACCTTCGGCGGCGGGCCGATCGGCAATTACATGAGCCACGCCGTCGCCAGCATGGTCGAGCGGCTGCGAGACCGCGGCGGCAAGGGGCTGCTGTTCGCCAACGGCGGCTATGCCACCCATAACCACACGATCGTGCTCACGTCAGAGCCGAACGCCGCCGCGCACTTCCCGCAGGACTTCGACTATCAGGCCGAAGCCGACGCGGCGCGGGGGCCAATCCCCGACCTCGACAAGGATTACACCGGGCCCGCGACGATCGAGACCTACACTGTTCATTACGGCCGCGACGGGCAGCCGCGGCTCGGCACCGTGGTCGCGCGCACGCCTGCCGGCGACCGCACGCTTGCCGCGGTCATGCCGGCCGACACGGCGACTATCGCCTGGCTGACCGACGGTCAGGCCGAGCCGGTGGGCGCCTCGGGCGAGATCGTGCCTGGCAGCGGCGACCTGCGCGAGTGGCGCCGCACCGGCTGAGCGGTCAGTAGACCACCACGCTGCGGATGCTCTCGCCGGCGTGCATCAGGTCGAAGCCCTTGTTGATCTCCTCGAGCGTGAGCACGTGGGTGATCATCGGATCGATCGCAATCTTGCCTTCCATGTACCAGTCGACGATCTTGGGCACGTCGGTGCGCCCCTTGGCCCCGCCGAACGCGGTACCGCGCCAGTTGCGCCCGGTGACCAGCTGGAACGGCCGCGTCGCAATCTCCTTGCCCGCCTCGGCCACGCCGATGATGACGGACGTGCCCCAGCCGCGGTGGCAGCATTCGAGCGCGGTGCGCATCACCTCGGTGTTGCCGGTCGCATCGAAGCTGTAGTCCGCGCCGCCATCGGTGAGCTCAAGCACGTTGGCGATCGTCTCGTCGCGGCTCAAGCCCTTGGAGTTGAGGAAGTGCGTCATGCCGAACTGGCGGCCCCAGTCTTCGCGTTCGGCATTGATGTCGACGCCGATAATCCGCCCCGCGCCGGCAAGCCGCGCGCCCTGGATCACGTTCAATCCGATACCGCCGAGCCCGAAGACGACGACATTGTCGCCGACCTGGACCTTGGCGGTGTTGACCACCGCGCCCACGCCCGTGGTGACCCCGCAGCCGATGTAGCAGCTCGTCTGAAACGGCGCGTCCTCGCGAATCTTCGCGACGGCGATCTCGGGCAGCACGGTGAAGTTCGAGAACGTCGAGCAGCCCATGTAGTGGAAGATCTGCTGGCCTTTGTACGAGAAGCGGCTGGTGCCGTCGGGCATCACGCCCTTGCCCTGCGTCGCGCGGATCGCGGTGCACAGGTTGGTCTTGCCGCTGAGGCAGGACTTACACTGGCGGCATTCGGGCGTGTAGAGCGGAATGACGTGATCGCCCGGCTTGACGCTCGTGACGCCCGGGCCGACTTCGCGCACGACCCCTGCCCCTTCGTGCCCCAGGATGCTCGGGAAGATGCCTTCGCTGTCGAGCCCATCGAGCGTGTAGGCGTCGGTGTGGCAGAGGCCGGTCGCCATGATCTCGACCAGCACCTCGCCTTCCCGCGGACCCTCGAGATCGACCTCGACGATCTCCAGCGGCTGCTTGGCTTCGAACGCAACGGCGGCGCGGGTCTTCATGAACGTCACTCCCTGGTCGTCCCCGCCTCAGGGTGTGCCTGCAGGCAACTCGCGCAGTGTCGAAGTGGTAGCGGAGGAGGGACTCGAACCCCCGACACGCGGATTATGATTCCGCTGCTCTAACCGGCTGAGCTACTCCGCCCCGAGGCGCGGCCCCCGCGGGGGCAGGCGGCGCATTTAGGGCCGGGTCCGCAGCGGGTCAACCTGCCAAATGCGCCCCGGCGGCCCCCTGCTTCAAGCGCCCGCCGCGGCCTGGTTCATGCGCAGGATCTTCGCCGCCAGCCCGCGGTTGAGCGCCCCGTCGAACGCCGCGCCAACCTCGGGCGCGGCCTGGGCGAGCTGGGTTAGCGCGCCCCGGTCGACAACCGCAATCCGCATCTGATTGGTGACGACCACCGCCGCGCTGGCCGGCTCGCCGGTGGCAATGCTCATGTCTCCCAGGAAGTCGCCCTCGCCGCAAACGCCGACCAGCCGGCCGTCGACCTCGATACCCGCCGCACCCGAGGCCACGTAGATCAGCGGCGGACGGGTTTGACCCTGCTTTATCAGCACTTCGCCCACTGCCGCGTCGCGCCACTTGAGCAACCCCAGCAGCCGGCGCTGGTGCGCAGGATCGTCGACCCGCAGGATGTCCTCCAGCAGCTCGCGCTCCTCTGGGCGCATCTTGCTGAGGCGGGAACCGATGAGCAGCCGCGCCAGCTGCACGCCGTTAGCGAGCACGAACAGGCTCGCCCAGATCAGCGTCGAACCGGCGCGGCCGCTCAATGCGAAATAGAAAACAGCGGATAGCCCCGCGGCGAGCGCCAGCATGCGCAGGGTGCGCAGGCTGCTCATCAGCATCGCGGCCACCAGCAGCACGCAGGTCAGCTGCAGAAACACCTGTGCGGCTTGCATGTCCGCTCCCCCCTCTTGATCGCCCTTGCTACAGCTTACCGCGAAACGCCCAGCGATGCACGCATTCCCACGGGCCGCCGCGATAGCGGTGCAGCGCGAGACCGTGGAAGCGGAAGTCACGCGCTTCGACCTGTCTCGACAGGCTCTGCTGAAGCGCCTTGGCGACGCTAGGCGCGACCTTGTTCTGCACCGTCACATGGAGCCGCGGGGTGTGCTCGTCCTGCGGCGTCAGCAGCCCGTGGAACCTGTCGGCGAGCCGCTCGCGCAGCGCCAGCATTGCCGCGCTGCTGATCCGCAGCGCGGTGCCCCGACCGAGGTTCATCACGCCCTCGAGCCGCGCCTCGGGCGGGCTGCCGCGCGCCTCGGCGGCGAGCACGTCGCGCAATTCGTCTTCCACGCTGGGGGGCAGGGCATGGAATAGCGTGACATGCGCGCGCAACACATTGCGCTCGGGCGGATAGTGTGTGCGGCGGAGCTGATCGGCGCGCGACTGCAGCGCCTCGGGCAGCTCGGCGGTGACGATCAGCGGAGCGGGTGGACCGCTCAGTTCAGCTCTCCGCGCGCGCGGCGAATGGCGAACCACTTGCGCACGTTCTCGTTGTGCTGCGCCAGCGTGTCGGCGAAGAGGTGCCCGCCCTTGCCGTTTGCGACCATGTAGAGCGCATTGGTCTTCGCCGGGTGCAGCACGGCGTCGATGCTCGCGCGCCCCGGGTTGGTGATCGGGCCCTTGGGCAGACCCGCCATCGTGTAGGTGTTGTAGCCGTTGATCGCGGCGATCTCGCTCTGGCGGATGCGCCGGCCGAGCGGCTTACCCGCCGTAATCGGGTAGATGATCGTGGGGTCCGCCTGCAGCGGCATGCCCTGCTTGACCCTGTTCGAGTAGAGCCCGGCGACCATCTTGCGTTCGGAGGGAACGCCGGTTTCCTTCTCCACGATCGAGGCCAGCGTCAGCGCCTGCTCGGGCGTGCTGACCGCGATGTCCTTGCCGCGGTTCGGCCAAGCCTGCGCCATGTATTTTTTCATCGCCGCCTGCATCCGCGCAAGCACCGCGATGCGGCTCTCGCCGCGTTCGAAGTCGTAGCTGTCGGGCAGAACCGAGCCTTCCTCGGGGACAGGGATGGCGCCGGTGAGCAGCGGCTGCGCCATCAGCCGCTCGTAAACCATGATCGAAGGCAGCCCCTCGGGGATCGTCACCAGCCGGCGCAGCGCCTCGCCGTGCTGGAACGTGTCGAGGATCTGGGACGGGCTCGCACCGGCGGGCACTTCGAACTCGCCGGCCTTGACCGGATCGCCGCTGCCAAAAATCTTCGCGCGCAGGAGAAAACTGTCGGCCGAGCCGATCAGGTGCTCCTTTTCCAGCTTGCGCGCGACCGAGCTCACCGAGGCGCCGTCCGGCACGATGAAGGCGGTGTCTTTTTCTACCTTGGCCGAGCCGTACCAGCCCCACGCGAACCAGGCGAACACGAGGGCCGCGACAAGCGCGAGCGCGGCTGCGGCAAGGCAGCCGGTCCGGCGCATGTCAGTCGACCTTCTTGACGATCAGTGAAGCGTTGGTGCCGCCGAACCCGAACGAATTGTTCAGCGCCGCGTTGACCTCGCGCTTCTTGGCCTTGTGCGGCACCAGGTCGACGCCTTCGGTACCCTCGTCCGGATCGTCCAGGTTGAGCGTCGGGGGGACGATCTGATCGCGAATGGCGAGGATGCAGAAGATCGTCTCGACGGCCCCGGCGCCGCCGAGCAGGTGGCCGATCGCCGACTTGGTGCTGCTCATCGAAGCGCCGCCGAGATCGCTCCCGAGCACGCGCTTGACCGCTGCGAGCTCGATCGTGTCCGCCATCGTCGAGGTGCCGTGCGCGTTGACGTAATCGATGTCTTGCGGCTCCATGCCGGCCTTGCGCAGCGCCATGCGCATCGCGAGTTCGGCGCCCTTGCCTTCCGGATGCGGGGCAGTGACGTGGTAGGCGTCCCCGGAAAGCCCATAGCCGACAACTTCGGCGTAGATCTTGGCGCCGCGCGCCTTCGCATGCTCGTATTCCTCAAGCACGACCACGCCGGCGCCCTCGCCCATGACGAACCCGTCGCGGTTCTTGTCGTACGGCCGGCTCGCCTCGGTCGGCCGATCGTTCATGCTCATGTTGAGCGCCTTGGCCTGCGCGAATCCGGCGACGCCGAGCGGGTTGATCGTGCTTTCCGCGCCCCCTGCGAGCATCACGTCGGAATCGCCGTCCTTGATCATGCGCGCGGCGTCGCCGATCGAGTGCGCGCCGGTTGAGCAGGCGGTGACCACCGAGTGGTTCGGACCCATCAGGCCGTACTTGATCGAGACCTGGCCGCTGGTCAGATTGATCAGCCGGCCGTGAACGAAGTGCGGGCTGACCCGCCCGGGCCCTTTCTCGGCCAGCACCAGGGACTCGCTCTCGATCCCCGGCAAGCCACCGATCCCCGAGCCGATCGAGACGCCGGTGCGCTGCTTGAGATCGTCGTCCATCTCGTCGAGCCCGGCGTCCTCGAGCGCCTGCCCCGCGGCATCGATCGCATAGACAATGAACGGATCGACTTGCCGCTGGACTTTGTGATCGACCCGCTTCGCCGGATCGAAGCCCCACTCGTGATCCTTGGGCTTCACCTCGCCCGCGATCTTCGCCTTCTGGTCGGTCACGTCGAAGCGGGTGATCGGCGCAATCCCGCTCTTGCCCGCAATGAGGTTGTTCCACGTCGTCTCGACATCGCCTCCCAGCGGGGTGACGAGCCCGAGACCGGTTACGACGACACGGCGCATAGTTCTCTCCGTAAACGCAACAGGCTCAACCCTGCGAAGGGTCGAGCCTGTCACCCTTCGACAAGCTCAGGGTGAGCGGAAGGGTAGTATCTGAACATCCAGCCTCCGCTCGTGCTGAGCTTGTCGAAGCACGATCGCGCGAGGCTCCAAGATAGGCGTTATCCCTTGTGCTCTTCGATGTACTTCGTCGCATCGCCGACGGTGGTGATCTTCTCCGCCGCGTCGTCGGGAATCTCGACTCCGAACTCTTCCTCGAACGCCATCACCAGCTCTACGATATCGAGGCTGTCGGCGCCGAGATCGTCGATGAAGCTCGCGTCCTGAGTCACCTTGTCGGCCTCGACGCCGAGATGCTCGACGACGATCTTCTGCACGCGCTCGGCGGTATCGCTCATAAGTTTTCCCTCTTGAACTCAGGTTTCCGGATTGGCTGTCGCCCTAATGAACGGGCGGCGGGCTTGCAAGTGCCCTGGAAATCTCACCCGCCCGCTCCTCGCCCGAGTGGATTCGCGTTCGATATTTGTTAGAAGCGAGCCGGGTCGAAACCATCGGTCACCGCAAAAGTGGGGCCCTTCCAATGGCTTCGAGGGGTAAATTGATGAAATTGAGCAATATTCTTGCCGCTGCGGCGTCGCTGGCAGTGCTCGCCGCCGCGCCTGCATCGGCCGACGACTCGTCTGGCCGCAAGGCGCAGACGAAAGGCACGGCGCAGATTCCGCACTGCACGAAGAACCTCGGCACTGTCGCGATCGT
The DNA here is from genome assembly GCA_051958885.1 of Tsuneonella sp. Lineage (GTDB taxonomy): Bacteria > Pseudomonadota > Alphaproteobacteria > Sphingomonadales > Sphingomonadaceae > Tsuneonella. The sequence continues at coordinate 786 of JBQCFR010000074.1, read as the reverse complement.
CGAGCCGGACAACCAGTGGTGGCGCGAACTCAGCCTCGGCAGCCCGGAGGCGATCCTGCGGGTGTTCGTCCAACAGTCGGGTTGCTTCACGCTCGTCAACCGCGGACGCTCGATGCAGAACCGCGCGATGGAGCGGGCGATGGCGGACAACGGCGAGCTGCAGGAAGGTTCGAACATCGGCAAGGGCCAGGTCAAGGCGGCTGATTATTTCCTCCAGCCCGACATCGTCACCAGCAATCCGAACAGTGGCGGCGGCGGCTTCGGCGCGCTGGCCGGCGGCCTGCTCGGGCGTGGGCTGTTGGGCGGTATCGCCGGCGGTATCAGCGTCAAGAAGAAGGAAGCCAATGTCACGCTGTCGGTCGTCAACGCCCGCACGACGGTCGAGGAAGCGCTGGTCGAAGGCTACGCGCGCAAGAGCGACATCGGCTTCGGCGGCGGCGCCGGCGGCGGCTGGTGGGGCGGCTTCGCCGCCGCCGGGGGCGCGGGATACCAGAACACCGAGATCGGCCAGGTTATCGTGCTCGCCTATCTCGACGCCTACACCAAGCTGGTGAGCCAGCTCGGCGGGTTGCCGGACAACGCCTCGGCCGCCGCGCCGCAAGCGCGCTGACCGCCTGAGCCGCCCCGTCCCGCGAGCGGGAACGGGGCGGCTTTTGGATACGACGAAAGCCTTCGTCGCCCGCTCGCCGACGCCCGTCGCGCTCCCGCGAACGGGGCACAATTCGCTCGCTACCCGCCGCCCCGGGCACCGCACCAGCGCTGCCGCACGTCAGGTAGGGGTAAGAT
>JBQCFR010000073.1:0-10472 GCA_051958885.1 Tsuneonella sp. | reverse complement strand
CGCCCGGGCTGAAGTGCCGCTCGGAGAACGGCGGGTAGTTGAACCATCCATCGTTCGGCGCGACGCCGATCAGCGGTCCGGCATAGAGGAACAGCGCGGCGGCGAGGTAGATCCAGTAACTCAGCGCGTTCATCCGCGGGAACGCCATGTCGCGCGAACCCAGCCAGAGCGGGAAGAAGTAGTTCGAGAAGCCCGACAGGATCGGCCCCGAATAGAGGAAGATCATCGTCATCCCGTGAGTCGAGAACAGCTCGTTGTACTCGCGCGGGGTGAGCACGTGCAGGTTCGGCCCGGCGAGCTGGAGCCGGAGCAGCAGCGCCTCGAGCCCTCCGATCGCGAGCATCACGAAGGCGGTCACGATATAGCGCTTGCCGATCTCCTTGTGATCGACGCTGGCGATCCAGCCCCACACGCCGGGCGGGGTCTCCCAGATCGCCTGCAGCCGGTCGCGCAGCGCCTGGTCGGCCACGGCGACGCGGGGGGTGCGGGCGAGGCGGGTGCCGGTATCCGCCACCGGGCCCTCGCGGCCGTCGAGGGTGGAGGCGGCGCTCACTTGAGCGTCTCGAGATAGGCGAGCACCGCCTGCAGCTCGGGCCCGGAGAGGTGCTGCGGCGGCATAAGCGCGCCGGGCTTTACGCCTGCGGGGTCCTCGATCCAGCCGCCGAGCGCGGCCCGGTTGGTGAGCAGAACGCCGCCCGCAATGCGGCGGCGGCTCATGACGTGGGTGAGGTCTGGAGAATCGTCGCCATTCGCGCGGGTGCCGCGCACCGTGTGGCATTCCTTGCAGCGCGTCTCGACGATGGCGAGGCCGCGTGCTTGCTGAGGTGTCGCTGGCGGCGGCGCGGTCTGAAGCTGCGCCTGCCGCCACCTCGCGAAGCGGTCGGGCGGATCGGCGATCACCGCGAAGGCCATGTGCGCGTGCTGGAGCCCGCAATACTCGGTGCACTGGCCGCGATAGATCCCGGGCGCATCGGCCTGAAGCCAGCTCAGGTTGACCTGACCGGGAATGGTGTCGGTCTTGCCGGTGAGCTTGGGCACCCAGAAGCTGTGGATCACGTCCCCGCCATGGAGCCGCACGAGCACTTTTGCGCCGACCGGGATGTGAATCTCGTTCGCGGTCGAGAACCGCTGGGCCGGATCGGGCGAGGCGTAATCGGCCTGCCACCACCACTGGTGGCCGGTGACGTCGATGACCACCGCGGGCCGGCGCGGCACTTGCGCGACCGCGGTGAGCGTGATCATCGTCCACACCAGCGCGACGAGCAGCAGCACGACCGAGATCGCCAGCCCGATGAACACCAGCCGCGTGCCGCCGGTGCTGCGGAAGGGAGCTGGCAGGCCTTGCGCGGGCGCGGCCCCGCGCCGTACGGCGCGCCAGAGCAGGAACGCGATCACCAGGCACACCGCGATCGACAGCACCAGCAGGAACCATGTCAGCGGCAGCGTCGCGTCGGCGCGCGGGCCGTTGCCGTCGAGATAACCGAGCGGCCAGTTCATGCGAGACGCGCCGCGTGCGCCGCACCGTGCCGGCCGCACCCTGCTGGGCGCGGGAGCACCGGGAGCGGCATGGCGCGGAATGGCATCGTCGGATTAGGCCTCCATCAGCCTAACCCGCGCAGGGCTGTTCGGTGCCTGAAAAAATCCTGGCGCGTCAGCGCATGCGCGCGCCTCAGGCGTTGCTCTGCACCAGCGCCGAATAGATCAGCGTCTTGAGCTGGCGCCGGATCGGGTAGGTCGACGACGGATAGAGCTGGGTCATGAACACCATCGTTATACGCTCCACCGGATCGACGAAGAACGCGGTCGAATAGGCCCCGCCCCAGTAGAACTCGCCCTTGCTCGCCGGCATCAGCGTCTTGGCCGGATCGATCACCATCGCAAAGCCCAGCCCGAACCCGGTCCCGGCGTTGTTCGCCTCGGAGAACAGGCTCTGGCTCATCTGCGTCAGGTCCGCCCCGCCGGGCAGGTGGTTGGCGGTCATCAGGTCGAGCGTCTTGGGTGCGACGATCCGCGCGCCGTCCAGCTCGCCCTTGTTCAGCAGCATCGAGCAGAACCGGTGGTAGTCGGCGATCGTGCCGATCAACCCGCCGCCGCCGCTGTCGAAGCGGCCCTCGGCGAGCAGCTTGCTCTCGGCCGCGCGGTCGACCAGCCGCGGCCCCTTGCCCGGGTGATAGCCGTAGGCGTCGGCGAGCCGGTCGCCCTGGCCCTCCGCCACGCGGAAACCGGTATCGGTCATCCGGAGTGGCGCAAAAATGTGCTGCTGGAAATAGTCGCCCAGGCGCATGCCCGAGAGCCGTTCGACCGCCACGCCGAGCACGTCGGTCGAGACCGAGTAGTTCCACCGGGAGCCAGGCTCGAACTCGAGCGGGATCTTCCCAAGCGCGGCGATATAGCCGTCCGAATCGAGGTGTTCGCGCGCGAGGTCCAGCTCGGCCGCGCGGTAGGCGGCGTCTATGCTGCTGCGGTTCTGGAAGCCGTAGGTGAGACCGGACATGTGCGTCATCAGGTCGACGAAGCGCAACGGCTTGCCGCGCTGCATCGGCGCGAACGGCAGCGCGCCGCCGCCACCCGAGTAGGCGCCAAGCTCGGCGAATTCGGGCAGCACCCGCGCGACCGGATCGTCGAGCGCGACCTTGCACTGCTCGACGAGCTGCATGAACGCGATTGAGGTGACCGGCTTGGTCATGCTGGCGATGCGGAACAGCGCATCCTCGCGGATCGGCGTGCCGTCATCGCGCAAGCTGCCGAACTGCGCGAAATGGACCGGCTGCCCTTCACGCGCGACCAGGATCTGTGCGTTCTTCAGGCGTCCGCTGGCGATGTACTGCTCTTGCAGGAAGGCATCGATCCGCGCCAGGCGCGCCGCGTCGAACCCCAGCTCGCGCGCATTCGTCGTCTCGATCATGGTCTCTCCCGTTGCAACCAGCTACCTACTCCGCTTAAGTCCAGGCGCAGGAATCGCAAAGACGATTCAATCCGGAGAGCTTTTGAGCATGGCGTCGCAAGCGAAGGATTTGGCTTCAGCAATCGGCTGGAGCGCGCCCCCCGGCTGGCCAGCCATCTCGCGCGCCGGATGCCGCGACGCGCTCACCGCGCCCGGTCAGCGGTTCGAGATGGAGACGATCGATGTCGGCGGCGTGCCGACGCGGGTGTGGAAGAACGCGCCGGCGAACCTGCGCGCGATCGCGCTCGCCGGCCGCAGCCACGGCGCGCGCGAGTTCACCGTCTACGAGGACGAGCGCGTCACGTACGACGCGTGGTTCCGCGCCGTAGCGCGGCTGGCGCACGAGCTGCGCGCGCGCGGAGTGCGCAAGGGCGACCGCGTGGCGCTGGCGATGCGCAACCTGCCCGAATGGCCGGTCGCGTTCTTCGCCGCCGAGGTGATCGGCGCGATCTGCGTGCCGCTCAACGCGTGGTGGACCGGGCCGGAGCTCGCCTATGGCCTCGCGGATTCGGGCACGCGGTTGCTGATTTGCGACGCCGAGCGGTGGGAGCGTATCGCCCCGCACCGCGCCGACTGCCCGGCGCTCGAGACGGTGTTCGTCTCGCGCAGCGTCGAGGCGCCGCAGGGCGCCGAGAGGCTGGAGGCCGTGATCGGCACGCCGCACGATTATGCCGCGCTGCCCGACGCCGAGCTCCCCGAGGTCGCCATCGCGCCCGAGGACGACGCGACGATCTTCTACACCAGCGGCACCACCGGCAAGCCCAAGGGCGCGCTCGGCACGCACCGTAACTTGTGCACCAATGTCATGTCATCGGGCTACAACGCCGCTTGCGCGTTCCTGCGCCGGGGCGAGCCGCTGCCCGAGCCGGGGCACAAGGTCGGGCTGATGGTGATCCCGCTGTTCCACGTGACCGCGTGCTCAGCGACGCTGATGGCCGGCGTGGTCGCGGGCACGACGCTGGTGTTCATGCATCGGTGGGACCCGGTTAAGGCGTTCCAGATCATCGAGCGCGAGAAGGTCAACGCGACCGGCGGCGTGCCGACGATCGCCTGGCAGCTGCTCGAACATCCCGAACGCGGCAACTACGACCTCTCGAGCATCGAGGCGATCGGCTATGGCGGCGCGCCCGCCGCGCCCGAGCTGGTGCGCAAGATCTACGAAGAGTTCGGCGCATTGCCCGGCAACGGCTGGGGCATGACCGAGACGATGGCGACGGTCACCGGCCACAGCTCCGAAGACTATCTCAACCGCCCGACGAGCTGCGGCCCGCCGGTCGCCGTGGCCGACCTCAAGATCATGAACGAGGACGCCACGGCGGAGCTGCCGGTGGGCGAAGTCGGCGAGCTGTGGGCGCGCGGGCCGATGGTGGTTAAGGGCTACTGGAACAAGCCCGAGGCGACCGCCGAGACGTTCGTCGACAGCTGGGTGCGCACCGGCGATCTCGCCCGGCTCGACGAGGAAGGCTTCTGCTATATCGTCGACCGCGCCAAGGACATGGTGATCCGCGGCGGCGAGAACATCTACTCGTCCGAAGTCGAGAACGTGCTCTACGATCACCCGGCGGTGACCGACGCGGCGCTGATCGGCTTGCCCCATCAGCAGCTCGGCGAGGAGCCGGCCGCGGTGGTCCACCTCGCTCCGGGGACCAGCGCCAGCGAGGCGGAACTCCAGCAATGGGTCCGCGCGCGGCTGGCGCATTTCAAGGTGCCGGTGCGGATCGTGTTCTCCGAAGACACGCTGCCGCGCAATGCCAACGGCAAGATCCTCAAGAAGGACCTGGCGGCGCTGTTTGAGTGACCGGCGCAGGCTGCGCGGGAAAGCGTTCCTCTAGCTGGGCCAGCGTGAACGGCTTGCGGAGCACGGGATATCCTTCGGCCTCGGCCGACCCCGCGGCTTCGCTGTAGCCGGTCATCAGCAGGATCGCGGCGTCGGGCCTGCGAGCGCGGATCGCCCGCGCAAGCTCGAGCCCGCCCATCGCGCCGGGCATCACCATGTCCGAAATGACCACGTCGACGGCCTGCGAATCGAACTGCCTCAGGCCCTCGGCCGCCGAGCTGGCCCGCATGACGCGGGCGCCGAGCTCCTCGAGCATCTGGGTGACCAGCTCGTTGAGCTGCGCGTCGTCTTCGACGAGAAGCACGCGCTTGTGCCGGATCCTGGCGCTGGCTGCGCGTCTTTTGCCGCCGGCTGCGGACGGCGCCGCATCTCCGCTGCGGGGGATTAGCAGCGTGACCGTCGTGCCCTTGCCCAGCTCGCTGTCGATCGACACGCGCCCGCCCGCCGCGCGCACGAAACCGTAAACCTGGCTGAGCCCGAGCCCCGTTCCCTTGCCGACATCCTTGGTGGTGAAGAACGGCTCGAACGCCTTGTCGAGCGCCTCGGGCGGCATTCCCTCGCCATCGTCCTGGACCGCGATCTCAACCGCATCGACGCCGTCGAGCGCGCCCGCGCGATTGCGCGCGGTGATGCACAGCTCTCCCCCACGCGGCATCGCGTCCTTGGCGTTCACCGCAAGGTTGAGAATGGCGATGTCGAACTGCGACACGTCGACCTCGATCGTCCACAGGTCCTCGTCGATGTCGAAGCGCGCCGACACGTTCTCGCGCAGCGAGTGATCGAGCAGGCTGACGAGCTTGCGCATGTGCTCCTGGAGCTGGATCACCTCGCTCTTCACCGGGCGGCGGCGGGAGAACGCCAGCAGTTGCTCGGTGATCCGCGCGCCGCGATCGAGCGCCTCGCGGATGGCGACCTTGAGCGAGGCGCGGCGTTCGTCGGTCTTCGCGCGGTCGAGCAGCTCGAGCCCGCTCGAGGCGGCCATCAGCAGGTTGTTGAAGTCGTGCGCCACGCCGCCGGTGAGCTGGCCGAGCGCTTCCATCTTCTGCGCCTGGCGCAGGGCGCGTTCGGCCTGCTCGCGCGCGGCGATCTGCGCCTGGAGCTCGCGGTTGGCCGCCGCCGCGGCTGCGTTGGACGCGCCGAGCAAGGCGATCAGCAGCGAGGCGAGGAGCAAGACGATGCCGATCGCAAAATATCTCGACAGCCGCGCCGAGAGCGGTTCGATCGAGGTGAGGAGATAGACCTGACCCAGGTTCAGGTTGCCCTCGGTCACCGGCTCGACGATCGTCAGCGTGCCGCCGCGGATCTGCGGCGGCTGCGGGCCGATATGCGCCGGCACTTGCTCGCTGCCGCGCGCGAAGCCCGCGACCACCCGGCCGCTGGTGTCGTAGACCGCCGCCGCGCGGATGCTCTGGTCCACCCGCAACGCAGCGACGTATTCGCGCGCGGTGTCGGTGTCGTCGAACGCCAGCGCCCCGGCGAGACTTCCGGCGAGCACCCGCGCCTGGCCGGTGTCCTCGCGGATCTGTGCGGCGTTCTCACGCCGTTCCCACTGCCAGGCGAGCAGCAGGCTGGCGACGAGCAGAAGGATCGCCAGCGAGCCGGTGATCCACTGCCGTTCGAGCAGATGGCGGCTGAGCCGTTCGAAGGGCCGCTCGCTCACGGCTCCACGGCCAGCGCGATGCTGAGCAGCTTGGAGCTCAGTTCGAGGCCCTGACGCCGGGCGAGCCCGCGGTCGATCATGAAGCGGACCTTACCATCGCGCACGACGAAGTCGATGACGCCGCCGCGGGTGCCGCCGTCGCGGTCGGCGACAGTGAGGATCGGCTGGCCCGCCGCGGCGTTCATCAGCCCGCGCGCGGTGTCCTGCCCGCGCGCCATGAACAGCACGTTGCAGCCCTGCACGGAGGTCGCCTGCCCGAAGCCCACTTCGTCGATCTCGACCGGCAGGCCCGCTACCCGCTGACCGCGCACCAGCGCCTGCAGCACGCCGGCGATCTCGCTGCTGCCGGCGACGCACATGCGAAACTGGCCGCGCGCCGCGCCGTCGGGCCAGCGCACGAAGGAGGCGAGCTTGTAGAGATAGGCCGCCTTGACCCGCGCCTCGGGCGACACGGCGTGCGCCGGCGTGGGCGCGAGCGTCAACGCCAGCGCCGCCGCGCGCACGCCGAAGAAGGGGGCGCGGGCGGCCACCATCGCCTCAGAAGCGCAGCTCCACGCCGCCCATCACGCGGCGGGGGATGAAGTCGCTGCCGGGATATTCCTGATGCCGGTCGTGCAGCAGGTTGGTGCCGGTGAGCGACAGCGCGACTTGCGGGGCTACTTGCCACGCCAGCCGCCCGGAGAGTTCGCGATAGGCGGGCACCGCGGCCTCGCGCAGCGCGCCGTAGGCGCGCAAGTCGAGATCGAACGTCACGTCCCGCACGGGGTTCATCGCCGAATGAAGCTTGAGGACATAGGGCGGATCATTGCCGAGCTGCGAGGCGCCCAGAATTCCGAACGCCCCCGGAGCGAAGGTAAAGTCGCGCCCCAGAACCGTGGCCCCCGCGGAGAGGGTCCACCACGGCGCCGCGCGCCACTCGCCCCACGCTTCCACGCCGTATATCGAGCCGCGCAGCTTGTTGCCCCAGTTCAGCGAGATCGGCTCGGGGCCAGCGGGGAGCAGCTCGATCGTGCGCAGATCGTCGTAGCGATGGTAGAACCCGGTGATCGATCCCGACAGCTTGGATGACGGCTGTAGTCGCAGCCCCGCTTCGTACGCCGTCAGCTTCTCGGTCAGGAAATCGGGGTTCCCGCTGATGGCAATAACGCTGACCCGCTCCTGGACATCGGTGTCGAACGGCGTGGGCGAGCGCACCGCGCGCGAGACCGAGGCCCACACCAGCGCCTTGGCGCTCGGTTTCCACGCAATCCGCGCCTCGGGCAGCAGGGACGCCCCGGTGTATGGGAGTTTTTCGACCTTGAGCCCGGCGGTGAGGGTGAGCTTGGGGGTGAGGGCAAAACGGTCCTGAACGAACGCATCGGCGATGAACAACTCGTCCTTGCCCGGATCGAAGTACAGCGTGTTCGATCCGGTAATGTCGTAGCGGACCAGCCGGGCGCCCGCCCCGGCGACGATCTGGTGCCGCGTGCCCAGCGTAAAGCTGTGCTGCAGTTCGGCATCGAAGGTATCGGTGTGGAACCTCGCGCCGCCGCTCGACAGCTCATTTCGGGCAATGCGGTCGTAGAACGCCTGCGCCTGCCACTCGCCGCCGCCCGCCGTCGTCCGGTTCCAGCGCAGCGTTAGGTTGCGCCCGGAAAACGGTTCCTGGCGATCGCCCGATTCGGAGGCCCGGCCGCCGAACGCCTCGCCTTCGAGCGTCACCGTGTCGGCGTCGTTCGGCGTCCAAACCGCGCGGAAACCCCCGCCGAAGCGATGCCACGGATCCTCTGCCGACTCGCCTGCCGCGGTGTCAAACGCCCGTTCGTGCAGGTAGCGGGCGTGCAGGCTATAGGTGATATTGCTGCCCGCGCTGCCGGCGAGGCGAACGCCGATCGCCTGCCGGTCGGGTCCGGCGCGCACGTTGGCATAGGCGCCCTTCAGCTCCGACGACGGCCGGGTGATCACGTTGATGACGCCGTTCACCGCATTGGCCCCCCACAAGGTCGCACCCGGGCCGCTGATCACCTCGATGCGGTCGATGCTGTCGGGCAGCACATCGGGAAGGTCCCAATAGACGCCGGAAAACAGCGGGGTGTACACAGTCCGGCCATCGACCAGCACCAGCAGCTTGTTCGAGAAATTCTGCGCCTGAAGGCTGCCGTTGAGCCCGCGCGCGGTCACCACCCACTGGCCCGGGCCCGTCTCGTAAACCTGCAGGTTGGGGGCGAGCCGCAGCATCTCCGGGATGGTCGCCGCGCCCGATCGGATAATGTCTTCGTGACTGATGACGTAGATCGCCGCCGGAGCCTCGGACAGCGGCTGGTCCGACTTGCTCACCGACGAGACGTTGACCTGCGCGAGATCGTCGATCGACATGTCACGCAGTTGATCGACCGATTGCGCGTGCGCCGGCGAACCCGCCGCCGCGGCCAGCACCAGCAGCGCCCCGGCGCGGCCGGACACGGCCTCGACAGCGCGCGTCATCTCATGGATGCGTTTCAAGACCCATTCCTCCCCGCGGGCCGCCGTGGAATCCGCGCCCACTTCCTCTGGCGCTGCCAACCAGCCTGCCAAGGGAAGGTTCCGATTGCGTATAGAGCGTCCACATTCGATATAGAGACCTAACGACAGGCGCGAGGCGCCCGGAGGGACGCACTCACCGATGACGAGAATCCTGCTCGCAGAAGACGAAGTGCTGGTGCGCGAACTGGCGCTCGAGGATTTGACCGATGCCGGCTGCGACGTGGTCGCCGCGCGCGACGGAGAGGAGGCGCTCGCCATCCTGCGACAGGATCATGGCTTCGACGCGCTGTTCACGGACATCCGCATGCCCGGGCTGATCGATGGCTGGGCGCTTGCCGAACACGCGAGGCAGCTGGTTCCGGGCATCCGCATTCTGTTCGCCAGCGGCCTCGCCGACTCGCAGCACGACATCGCACCGGGCGACCGGTTCCTGGTCAAACCCTACAAGCTGGCCGACCTCCTGAGCGCGCTCGGCGAGCTTCTCCCCGGCGGCCGCTGAGGCAATGCGCGCGGAGCCGCGGCAAGCGGCTCCAGGGATTAACAACGTCGCGTTTGCGCGGACGGGAACGAGGCCGGCCTGCCCCCCGTTGATTACGCAATCACGGAGTATGCGCGATGGCCGAGAAGCACGACACGCAGGCGATGCCTGACGAGCGCGACAAACGCGATCCCAAGCACCTCGACTGGAAGCTCGGCGGGCGCGGCGATGGCGGCGACGGCAACGGCGGTCCCTACCCCAACCCGTACACCGGCAAGGGCGACGTGAAGGGCGGCTTCGGCGAGCACGGCGGCCAGACCGACAACGGCTACTACGGCGGCGAGCAACTCGGGAGCGAAGAGGTCGAGCCCGGCGGCAATCCCAACGCCGGCACCAAGAACGACTAGGCGGCCGGGGCTAGGCGGCCGCAGCCTCGGCGTACATTGCCTCCACCACCGTGGCGCGCCGCTCGAGCACGGTTCGCTGGTTGATGTAGCCCTTGTCGGTGATCTCCCCGGCATCGAGCGACGGAGGCTCGGTCAGCAGCGTGAAGCGCGCGATGCGCCGTGAGCTGCCGGGGTTCTGCGCGTTGAACGCGTCGATCCGCGCGGCGATCTCGCGTTCGATCGCGGGGAACGCCTGATCGCCGTGGCTCTCGCGGAAGCGCTGAAGCGCGGCGGGCGCGGGCCACATCAGCAGCGCGATATGCGCCCGGTCGTGCTCGGCGACGACCGCGTCGTGCACCAGCGGGCTGCACGCGGCGACCACGTCGGGCCGCAGGGTGCCGACCGAGACCCACGTCCCACTGGTCAGCTTGAAGTCCTCCGCCACGCGCCCGTCGAAGACTAGCCCCTGGTTGACGTCCTCGGGATCGACGAACCTGGCGGCGTCGCCAAGGCGATAGAAGCCTTCCTCGTCGAACACCTCGCCGTGCGGCTTGTCGCTGGCGAGGTAGCCTTCGGTCACGCTGCCGCCGCGCACCCGCACTTCGAGCTTGCCGCCGCAGGGCGCTAGCTTCAGCTCGATGCCGGGCATCGGCAGGCCGATCAGG
>JBQCFR010000072.1:0-10572 GCA_051958885.1 Tsuneonella sp. | reverse complement strand
AGGGGCTCGGCGCGACCCCAGGCGATACACCTTACGTGGCGGCCAAGTCGGGCGTCGTGGGTCTCACCCGCGGGCTCGCGGTCGATCTCGGGAAGGACGGCATTACCGTCAACTGCGTGTGCCCGGGGCCGATCCGGACGGCGATGACCGAAAAAGTGCCCGACGCGGACAAGGCGGTGTTCGCCAAGCGCCGCACCGCCCTGCGCCGTTACGGCGAGCCGGAGGAAGTGGCGCATGTCACGCTCAGCCTCGTGCTGCCCGCCGCAAGCTACATCACAGGGGCGATCATCCCGGTCGACGGCGGCCTGATGGCGCGCAACGCCTAGCTGCGGGCGGTCCGGCGCGCGGCGAGCGCAAATCCGGCGGCGATGCAGCCGACGAACAGCGCGCCCTCTGCCGCTCCGGTGACGAGCTGGCTGACCGCGCCGTAATGCCCTTCACCCAGCATCCTGCCGAGCGCGTCGAGGCGGAGCCGCGAGCCGGGGAAGCGCGCGGCGAGCAGCGCCAGACTGCCCCCGAGCAAACGGCCCCCGAGCGCCACTATGATCGCACCGGCAGCCGCGCCGATCCACCCTCCGGTCAGCGTGCGCCGCATCAATCCACGCGGCTCGGGCCGGCGCAGGGCGATCCACGCTGCCAGGCCGGCGGCCGCCCCGAGCAGTACGCCCTCGCCCGGCCCTGTGACCCCGTCGGGCGCACGGCCGAGCAGCAGGTTGAAGGCGTCGAGGCCGAACAGGCGGAACACGGCACCGATCGCCAGGCCGCCGGCTGCGCCGCCCGTCACGGTCGCCAGTGCTCCGCGGGCGAACAGCGTGCGCGCTGCCGCGATCCCGCAGCTCACCGCCGCTCCACCGGCGAATGCCAGTGCAACTGTCACCAGCAGCACGACGATCAGCGTGGAAGCGGCCGCACCGTCCGCCGGCGCGCTCTGGGCGGCGACGAAGCCGTAGAGCAGACCGGCGATCGACCCTGCGATGCATGCGCCGAGCGTTCCGCCGACGGCGAGCAGTCCGGGCGCGTGCCACTTCGCGTCGACCGCAGCCGTGGGCGCCGCGTGGCCGCGTTCGCCGGCCTTCACCGGTGCAATAAACCGATAGCCGTGCTTGGGAACAGTCTCGATGAAGCGCGGCCGCGCAGCATCGTCCCCGAGCGCCTTGCGCAGGGCGCGCACGCACTGGGTGAGCGCCTCGTCGGTCACCGGCACCCCGCGCCAGACTTCGTCCATGAACCTGTCCTTGGTGACGAGGCTGCCCTGCTCGCGCACCAGCAGCTCGAGCGCGTCGAGATAGCGCCCGCTGACGTCGAGCACCTCGCCCCCGCGCTCGAGCCGGCGCTCGGCAGGATCGAGATGACAGTCACCGAACCGGTATCCCGCTGCCGTCATGCTGAGAGGAACGCCACGAGCGCTGCGCCGAGCGCCGCTTCGGTGACCGAGCTCATGTGGGTCCCTGGAATCTCCACCAGCTCCGCGTCGGGCAGCGCCTCGACCAGCTTTTGCGGCGATCCGTTGTCCCGGTCCAGCGCCCCGCAGAGCACGAGCGTGGGCATCTTGATGCGTGCGAGCTCGGCCGCATCGGTGTCGCCGACGGACTGGAGCAACAGCCGCGCGGCCGCTCGATCGACTTTCTGGGTCTTCATGAAGCTGACCGCGAAGAACGCCGGGTCGCCGTGCCTGACGCTGTCGAAGCGGTCGATCGCATCGAGGAAGAACGCGGCCCGCGCGCTCCACCCCGCAAGGCCCTCCAGTCCCATTCCTGCGAGCACCAGCCGCCGCGGCTCGAGTCCTGCCAGCACAGCGCGCGCGGCGGTGCGCGAGCCGAGCGAGAAGCCCGCGAGATCGTAGTCGGCAAGATCCAGCGCCTCCACGACGGCAACGGCGTCGCGCACGAGCACGTCCTTCGGATAGGCCGCCGCCTCGTGCGGCTTCGCACTCGCTCCGTGCGCGCGCAAGTCGGGCATGATCGCCTCGAAGCCGGCGTCCGCCAGCTGCTGAGCGTGCCCGAAGCGGACCCAGTTCGTATCGGCATCGGAGAACAGCCCGTGGAGCAGCAGCACCGGCCGTCCTTCGCCCATGCGATGGATCGCGAGCGGCTGATCGTCAAAGCTCGCGATCGTTTCGGCGCGCAGCTCGCTCTTGGATTTAGCCTTCATAGTTCCCACCTACGCTGGCCGATTAGTTTTCAAAAGCAATTGCCGGATGCAGCCGCACTACTTACAGCCCGCCGCTGGAATGCAAGGGGACTGCATCTCGGATGGCCGGCAGGGCCGCGGCGCCGTTCACCGGGCGCCCCGTGGCTGAGGCCGATCCGCGTCAGCCCGCGGCCGCGGACACGCTCGATGTCGCCGAAGCGGGCGACGTCGAAACCACCGAGGTCGATACACCGGCGCCGAAGAAGCGGCGGTGGGGACGCCTGGCGCTGATGCTCGCCCTGCCGCTGGCCCTGCTCATCGGCGGTACGATCTACTGGCTCGGTCTCGAAGGCAAAGTCTCGACCGACAACGCCTATGTCCAGCAGGACAAGGTCTCGGTGAGTTCCGAGGTCGGCGGCAAGATCGTCGAGGTTGCGGTCAAGGATGGCCAGACGGTGCAGCAGGGCGACTTGCTGTTCCGCATCGACCCGCAGCCCTACCAGTTGCAGATCCAGCAGGCGGACGCGCAGATCGCCGCGGCGCAGGCCAACGTCACCGCGCTGGCGAACTCGGCCGACCTGTCTGGCGCGGACATCTCCGCCGCGCGCGAGGACATCAAGTTCCGCCAGGCGACACTCGCGCGGCAGCAGGCGCTGTGGAAGCGCGGGTTCACGACCAAGGCCGATCTCGAGGCGGCGCAGCACTCGGTCGCGCAGGCGCAGGAAGACTTGCGCGCGGCACAGGCCCGGCAGGAAGCGGCGCAGGCCAAGCTGGCGACCGGCGCGCAAGTCCCCGGCGTCAATCCGCAGGTCGCGCAGGGCAAGGCGCAGCGCGCGGTGTCCGAGCTCAACCTCAAGCGCACCGTAGTGCGCGCGCCGACAAGCGGACGCGTGGCCCAGGCGGACCGGCTGCAGGTCGGGCAGGAGATCGTCCAGGGGCTGCCAGTGGTCACCATCGTGCGCAGTGGCGATTCGTATGTCGAGGCGAACTACAAGGAGACCGACCTCGCCAACATGCAAGTCGGGCAGCCGGCCGAGATCACGTTCGACGCCTATCCCGACGTCAAGCTCAAGGGCCATGTCGCCTTTATCGGTGCGGGGACCGGCTCCGAGTTCTCGGTGCTGCCGGCGCAGAACGCGACGGGCAACTGGGTCAAGGTGACTCAGCGCGTGCCGGTGCGGATCGCGATCGATGAGCAGAGCCCGCGCCAGCTTATCGCCGGCATATCCGCCAAGGTGACCGTCTACACCGACGGCCGCAAGCGCTAGCCCGGTGGCGAGCGCCGCCGCCTCTCCCACACGCACCGACCGCCGCGCACCGCCCGCGCGGATCGCCGACGTCGCGGCGCTGCCGGTCGAGAACACCGCGCTGCTGGTGGTCGGGGTGATGACCGCCTCGCTGCTGCAAGTGCTCGATTCGACCATTGCCAACGTGGCGCTGCCGCACATGCAGGCCTCGCTCGGCGCCACGGTCGATACGATCACCTGGGTGCTCACCAGCTATATCATCGCCTCTGCCGTCGCGATGCCGATCACCGGCTGGCTTGCCGAGCGCATCGGTGCCCGCACGCTGTTCATCGGGGCGGTGGCGAGCTTCATCGGCGCATCGGCGCTCTGCGGGATCGCCCAGAACCTAGAGGAGATGGTCGCGTTCCGCGCGGTGCAGGGCGTCGCCGGCGCGTTCATCGCGCCGCTCAGCCAGAGCTTCATGCTCGATGCGACCAAGCCGAGCCGCCACCCGACGATGATGGCGATCTGGGGCATGGGGATCATGATCGGCCCGATCCTCGGCCCGGTGCTCGGAGGCTATCTAACCGAGAACTGGAACTGGCGCTGGGTGTTCTACGTGAACATCCCGATCGGCCTGCTCAGCCTTGCGGTCCTGCTCGGCAACCTGCCCTCGCGACCGCAGACCGCGCGGCGCTTCGACATCGTCGGCTTCGCGCTGATCGCCATCGGTTTGAGCTCGCTGCAGCTCCTGCTCGACCGCGGACAGCAGATCGACTGGTTCGCTTCCGGCGAGGCGTGGCTCTACACCTTTCTCATCGTGAGTTCGCTGTGGATCGCGGTGATCCACTTCGTGACTACGCCGCATCCTTTGTTCGACCGGACGCTGTTCGCGGACCGCAACTTCGTCATCGCGCTGATGTTCATGATCGCGGTGGGCGTGGTCATGTTCGCGACGATGGCGCTGCTGCCGCCGATGATGCAGCACCTGCTCGGCTATAGCGTGATCGACACCGGGCTGGTCCTGATGCCGCGCGGCATCGGCGTGCTGATATCGATGCAGCTCGCCGGTTACCTCACCCGCAAGGGCTTCGATGCGCGCGTGCTGGTCGGCACGGGGTTGGCGATCTCGGCATTCTCGCTGTGGGAGATGTCGCGCTGGTCGCTCGCGGTCGACCAATACAACCTCATCTACTCGGGCGTGGTGCAAGGGCTCGGAATGGGGCTGGTGTTCATCCCCCTCCAGACCACGGCGTTCGCCACGCTCCAGCCGCGGCTGCGGACCGACGGATCGAGCCTGCTCAACCTGTTCCGCTCGATCGGAGCATCGGTCGGCATTTCGATTTCGACATTCATGCTCGCGCGCAACATCCAGGTCAGCCACTCGGATCTGGGATCGCACGTCACCAGCGCGTCGACCGAACTCATCGACGTTTCGACGATCGACCGGTTCCAGAGTCTCGGCGATGTCGCGCTGCGGATGGTCGATGCCGAGGTGAACCGCCAGGCGGCGATGGTCGCCTATGTCGACGACTACTACATGATGATGTGGATGAGCATGGCCGCCATCCCCCTGGTGTTCTTCATGCGCCGCAACCGCGGCCGCGCGGCCGCCGGCGCGGACGCGATGGGGCACTAACGCTCCCGCAATCCCTTCTGCTCCATCCGCCACTTGGCCATTTCGATGCGGTCCTGGCCGAAGAACGGCTCCCCTTCGAACACCAGCGTCGGCACGCCCCAGTGGCCGGCCGCCTCGAGCGCCTGCTGGTTTGCCGCAATCTCGGCATCGAGCGCCTCGGCATCGGCGGCAACTTCCGCGTCGAGTTCGGCAAGGTTCAGGCCCGCTCGCTCGGCCGCACCGGCGAGATGATCGCCCTCGTGCCAGTTCACCGCCCCGCCGAATATCAGCGGGGCGACCTCGGCGGCGAACGCGAGACCCCGGCCCCGCCGCGCCGCCGCCTGGCCCAGCCGTGTGATCCGGCGAATGTAGGGCTGCTCGGCGGCGATCTTGCGCGTGGCGATGTCCTGCACGATCGGATCGGGCCGCGGGGGACCGAACGCGATCCCGTGGAACTGGGCGACCCGCATCACGTCGAGGAACGTGTAGCGCAGCCAGTTGGGATGATTGCGCTCGAAGAAGTCCGGCTGGCGAATGGCGAGCGGATAGACCGGCCGCAGCGCGATCTCGACATCGTGGGTACGGGTCAGCTCGCGGTAGCGCCCTATCGCCAGGTAGCTGTAGGGGCTGCGGAAGCTGAAAAAGAGATCGACGCTGAGCGTCATGCGGGCCGTTTCAGCAAGGCGGCAACGAATTCCTCGCGTGGAGGGGTTTCAGGCCAACTCGGCACACCATCCGCAATGAATATCCAGGGTTGCTTGCGCTTCGTCCAGATGTGAGCGGCCGGCGCAAGCTCTGCGCTCGCGTCCAGCGTGCCCGCGCGTACGACCGCCATGCCGGGGTTCCGCGAATTCAAATTCCACAAGCGGGTATGGCAAATTCCGCACACCGTCTGCTTGCTGATCGCGCCGCTGTCGTTCGTGCGTGTGTACGCCGCGGGCTCCCCACAGATCAGCTCGATCTGCGCTTCGGCGACCACCGCCTGCTGGGTGAAGGCGCTGCCACTCCAGGTCTGACAATCGAGACAGTGGCAGCAATAGACCGGCGGCATCGCGTCGACGTTAAGCCGATACCGCACCGCTCCGCAGCGGCAGCCGCCCTCTATCTGCCCATCCACGATGCGAAGCTAGCGCGGTGCGGGCCGCTTGCAAAGCACCGACCGGCGAAGCGCTCAGTCCTTCTTGAGGCAACGCCGACCCAGCAGCTCCGCGATCTGGACCGCATTGAGCGCGGCGCCTTTGCGCAAGTTGTCGCTGACGCACCAGATGTTGAGCCCGTTGTCGACCGTCGGGTCCTCGCGCACGCGGCTGACGTAAGTCGCGCCGTCGCCGACCGCCTCGATCGGAGTGACGTATCCACCGTCCTCACGCTTGTCGACGAGCATGACGCCGGGCGCCTCGCGCAGGATATCCATCGCCTCCGCGGCGGAGATATCCTCCTCGAATTCGAGGTTGATCGACTCCGAATGGCCGACAAAGACCGGCACGCGCACGCACGTTGCGCTGACCTTGATCTTGGGGTCGAGAATTTTCTTGGTCTCGACCACCATCTTCCATTCTTCCTTGGTCGATCCATCGTCCATGAAGACATCGATGTGGGGGATGACGTTGAAGGCGATCTGCTTGGTGAACTTCTTCACCTCGACCTGGTCGCCGACGAAGATTGCCCGGCTCTGCTCGAACAGCTCGTCCATCCCCGCCTTGCCGGCGCCGCTGGCGGACTGATAGGTCGACACCACGCAGCGCTTGATCTTCGCCGCATCGTGCAGCGGCTTGAGCGCGACGACCATCTGTGCGGTCGAGCAGTTCGGATTGGCGATGATGTTCCGGCGCCGGTAGTCTTCGATCGCGTCGGGGTTCACCTCCGGCACGATCAGCGGCACGTCGGGATCCATGCGGTAGAGCGACGAATTGTCGATCACCACGCAGCCCGCCGCCGCAGCTTTCGGCGCGTATTCCTTGGCCGGACTGCTGCCGGCGGCGAACAGCGCGATGTCCCATCCGGCAAAGTCGAAATGCTCGAGGTTGCGGCACTTGAGCATCCTGCCGGTATCGCCGAATTCGACCTCGACCCCGGTCGAGCGGCCGCTGGCGACCGCCGCGATCTCGTCGCAGGGAAATTCGCGCTCGGCGAGGACGCTGAGCATTTCGCGCCCCACATTCCCGGTCGCGCCCACGACCGCTACCCGATAACCCAATTCAACGCCTCCGCTTGGCTGTGCGAGGCCCATCTAGGCCCGGCGCCGCAAAGCGCAATGCGCGGGTTTCTTTGCCCGCGCCGAGACCCGCTTCGCGTCTGGCGCTTACTGGGGCGGCGTGACCTCGTGCGCCTTGAGGAAATCGAGGATCGTGCGCCAGCGGTGCGCGCTGATCTTCGGCCCGCCCGAGCGGTGCGTCTCGCCGGGATAGAGCATCATCTCGAACGGCACGTCGTCGTGCTGCAGCTTGGCGATCAGTTCGGAGCTGTTCTCGAAGAACACGTTGTCGTCGGCCATGCCGTGGATGATCAGCAGCGGATCGGCGATCTTGCCAGCATCGGCGATCGCGTCCGACTTGGCGTAGGCGGCTGCATCCTTCTGCGGGGCACCCATGTAGCGTTCGGTGTAGGCGGTGTCGTAGAACTCCCACTTGGTCACCGGCGCACCGGCGATGCCCGCGGCGTAGAAGCCGGGGTCCGCTTCGAGCTGCTTGAGGGTCATGTACCCGCCGTACGACCACCCGTAGAGCGCGATCTTCGCCGGGTCGACGAACGGCAGCGACCTCAGGAAATTCGCGCCCGCCTTTTGATCGGCGACTTCGACCGTCCCCATCGCCCGGTAAATCGGCTTCTCGAACGCGACCCCGCGGTTCGGGCTGCCGCGGTTGTCGATCTCGAACCAGATATACCCGCGGTCGACGAGCGCCTGCTCGAGCGGCATGTGGCCCCAGCTCTTGTCCACCTGCTGCGAAGTCGGCCCGCCATAGTGGCTGAAGAACACCGGGTAGCGCTTGCCCCGCTGCATGTTAGGCGTGATCATCTTCCAGTGCAGCTCGGTCCCGTCTGCCGCCTTGATGGTGCCGAATTGCGGTTCGCGGTGGCTGGGCAGATAACGCGCGTAGGGATGGTCCTGGTCGAGCGCGTTCTGCTCGATCCAGGTGAGCTGCTTGCCGGCGGCGTCGGCGAGGTAGCTTTGCGGGGGCTGATCGTGGCTGGAGCGATCGACGATCAGCGTCTGCCCTGCCTTGTCCATCTCCGCCGCGTTGACGAGGGCGGGATCGCTCAGCCGAGCAAGCTTGCCCGGATGCGCAAGCTCGAAGGAATAGAGCTGCGGCGCGAGCACGCTGTCTTTTGTCGCGGTCAGATAGACCCGCCCGGCCTTCTGATCGACGCCGACCAGCTTGGTGACCACCCACGGCCCTTTGGTGAGCTGCGTCCACTTGCCGCCGGCGAAGCGGTAGAGATGACCGAATCCGTCGCGCTCGGACCACCAGATCAGGCTGCCGTCGCCCAGCACCTTGTAATCGTCGCTGAGGTTGACCCAGTGGCCAGGCGCCGCCGTCTCGCTGAACAACACGCGGCTTTTGCCCGTGGCCGGGTCCACCGCGAGCATGTCGAGCGCGGTCTGCGCGCGGTTGAGGCGCTGCACGTAGAGCGTCTTGCCGTCGGGCGCCCAATCCACCCGCGCGAGGTAGATGTCCTGGTCCCGGCCGAGGTCGACCTGCACGCGGTTGCCGCCGTCCGGATCGAGCACGAACAGTTGCACGGCGACGTTCGGTGTGCCGGCGGCCGGATAGCGCTGGGCGTAGGTGGTGGTGCCGGACGCACCGATCGCCGCGCGGGTGACCACCCCGACGGGAGCATCGTCGTACCGCTCGACCGCTATCCGCAGGTCCGTCGGCGACCACCAGGAGCCGGCCTGCCGCGCGAGCTCCTCCTGCGCGATGAACTCGGCCTCGCCCCAGTGGACCAGCTCGCCCTCGGCCGGCGTCACCGGCACCGCCTCACCGCCGACCGGACCCGCCCACAGCCGCCGGTCGCGCACGAAGGAGAGATACTTGCCGGTTTCGCTCAGGGCCGGGTTAAGCACGTCACCGGCGCTCGCCGCCTCGCGCACACTGCCGTCGATTCCGGCGAGGTAAAGCGTGTCGTCCAGCGGCACGAGAATGGTCTTCCCGTCGGGCGACCAGTCATATGTCACGATGCCCTTGAGGCTGACGATCCCGCGCCTCTCGCGCTGCATCTTTTCAGCTTCGGACATTGCCTTGCCGCTGCCGAGCTTCTCGGAATCGACCAGCATCTTCCATTCGCCGCTCTGGCGGTCGAAGGCCCAGAGGTCGTATCGCTGCACGTCGTCGGGACGGTTCCGCAGCAGCGTGACGAAGCGGCCGTCCGGCGACAGCTTGACCGCACGCGGCACCGGGCCGTCGAGACTCGGGCTGCCGAACACCGCCTCGAGCGGGATCACCGCGTCGTTGGCCTGCTCACTCGTCATGGGCGCCTCCCTGGCGGCTGCGACCGCAGGCATGCTCGCAAGCGCGAGAGCCGCCGTTGCGGCGAGAAACACGGATTTCATGAACTGCGACCCTTGGAAACGAAAAAGGCGCCCCGGCCTGAGCCGGAGCGCCTTAGTTCATATCGCTTTTTCCCAGTAGCGAAAGGGCCTTAGCCGCTGCGCTCAGACGTTCTCGCGGCGCTCGGCGATACGCGCGCGCTTGCCGGTGCGGCCGCGCAAGTAATAGAGCTTCGCGCGGCGCACGACACCGCGGCGGACCACGGTCACGCTCTCGATGTTCGGCGAATAGAGCGGGAAGACGCGTTCCACGCCTTCGCCGAAGCTCATCTTGCGAACGGTGAAATTGCTGTTGATGCCCCGGTTCGAACGCGCGATGCACACGCCTTCGAAGTTCTGCGTACGGGTGCGGGTGCCTTCGACGACGCGCACGCCCACGCGCACGGTGTCGCCGGCGCGGAAAGCGGGAAGGTCCTTGCCTTCGGTCAGCGCCGAGACGGCCTCCGCCTCGAGTGTCTGGATCAGGTTCACTGGTCCGGTTCCTTCGTTTCGCGCTGCGCACCAGAGGCAGATCGGCCCCGAGCGTTACCGTAACGCTCCCAAAGGTCCGGCCTGCGTAGCCGTGTGTCTTCGATGCTGCGTGCCTTGCGCCACGCCGCGATCTTCGCATGATCCCCCGACCGCAGCACTTCAGGGATCGTGCGCCCTTCCCATTCGACAGGTCGGGTGAATTGCGGGTATTCGAGGAGACCGTCT
Source organism: Tsuneonella sp. (assembly GCA_051958885.1). Taxonomy (GTDB): domain Bacteria; phylum Pseudomonadota; class Alphaproteobacteria; order Sphingomonadales; family Sphingomonadaceae; genus Tsuneonella. The sequence continues at coordinate 353 of JBQCFR010000072.1, read as the reverse complement.
TCGAACGATTCCTCATGCCCGCTTTCGGGCGCGCCCATTACGCCGGGAAGCAGGCGAATGCAAGCGTCGAGCAGCGCCATCGCGGCGGGCTCTCCGCCCGACAGCACGATGTCGGCGAGGCTCACCTGCTCGATCGGCCGCGCCTCGAAGATACGCTCGTCGAAGCCCTCGAAACGCCCGCACAGGATGATGACGCCTGGGCCGGCGGCAAGTTCGCGCACCCGCGCCTGGGTGAGCGGCGCGCCGCGCGGAGTCATCGCCAGCACCGGCCGGCCCGGCGCGACGCTGTCGAGCGCGGCGGCCAGCACATCGGCCTTGAGCACCATCCCCGCGCCGCCGCCCGCCGGCGTGTC
>JBQCFR010000071.1:0-6618 GCA_051958885.1 Tsuneonella sp. | reverse complement strand
CGCGCCGTAATTGCCGGCGCGAAACGCCACCGGCGGGGGCGCTCCGGCGGCGACGAGCGCATCGCGCGCGATCTCGAGGATCGAGATTTGCTCGGCCAGGGTGAAGTCCGCCATGTTGTCGCCCCTTCGCGACCCGAGCGGATTGGCCGGCCCGGCGATCTCGAGCCACTCGGTATGGCAGTGGAGCTGGACGTCGTGTCCGCGCGCAACGATCGGGCCGACCACATCGGCAATCGCCTGCGGTCCCCACACCAACGCCGGCAGGGGGTCGACGAAGAACACCCCGCGGCAGCCATGCCGCTCCAGCACGTCCATCTGGTAGAAGATGCCGCCTTCACCGTCGCTCACTCGCCCGGCGATCGCGCGGCGAAAGTTCTCTTCCCGCGATACCGGCTGCGGTGCGCGCGCAAACGCCGCCGAGTATTCGGTGTCGATCGTGAGATAGATCGCAGTCATCGGTACGTGGCCGCCCTTCCCTGCGTCCAGCTGCCAACAGCCGGACAAGGGATAGCGGCGACGGGTTAAGGCCGGGTTGTCATCGCCGGCGCAGCCTCACCGCCTGCCGATGCTCGCGTAAGTGAAGCCTGCGCCGCGCACGTCCTCGGGGCTGTAGATGTTCCTGAGATCGACCAGCACGGGCGCGTTCGCCAATTCCCTCACGCGCTGGAGGTCGAGCGCGCGGAAGGCATCCCACTCGGTCACGATGGCGACCGCGTCAGCACCTTCGATCGCCTCGTACGGGCTGTCGCACATCGCCACCTGCGGCATCAGCGGCCTGGCGAGTTCCATTCCTTCGGGATCGTAGGCCGTCACCGCGACACCGGCATCGACGAGCGTCTGCGCCACCGCGATCGCGGGGGAATCGCGCATGTCGTCGGTGTTGGGTTTGAACGTGAGGCCGAGCAGTGCGACCTTCTTGCCCCGCGCCGCGTCCGCTCCTCCGAGCGCCTCGATCACCTTGCGGCCCATCGCGCGCTTGCGCGTCTCGTTCACCTTCACCACCGCCTCGACGATGCGCACCGGGCTGTCATAGTCCTCGGCGGTCTTGAGCAGAGCCAGGGTGTCCTTGGGGAAGCACGAACCGCCATAGCCGGGGCCCGCATGCAGGAACTTGGGGCCGATGCGGTTGTCGAGGCCGATGCCGCGCGCGACGTCCTGCACGTCGGCGCCGACCTTCTCGCACAGGTCCGCCATCTCGTTGATGAAGGTGATCTTGGTCGCGAGGAACGCGTTGGCGGCGTACTTGGTGAGCTCGGCCGAGCGGCGGCTGACGAACAGGATCGGCGATTCGTTGAGGAACAGCGGGCGATAGACCTCGCGCATCACAGCGCGGCCGAATTCGTCGTCGGTGCCGATCACGATTCGGTCGGGACGCTTGAAGTCGCCGATCGCCGCGCCTTCGCGCAGGAATTCGGGGTTCGAGACCACGGCCACGTTCTGTGCGCAGCCGCTGGCGGCGATGATTCGTTCGACCTCGTCCCCGGTGCCCACCGGCACGGTCGACTTGGTTACGACCACCGCGTCGTTCGCCAACGCCTCACCCACTTCCTGGGCGACAGCATAGACGAAGCTGAGGTCCGCGTGCCCATCGCCGCGGCGGCTCGGTGTGCCGACCGCGATGAAGATCGCCTGAGCATCGGAAATCGCATCGGGAAGCTCGGTCGTGAAACTCAGCCTGCCGGCTTTGACATTGTTTTCGACCAACGCCTCGAGGCCCGGCTCGTAGATCGGCATGATCCCTTGCCGCAGGCTCTCGATCTTCGACTGGTCCTTGTCGATGCATACCACCTGATGGCCGAAATCGGCGAAGCAGGCTCCGGAAACCAGGCCGACATAGCCTGACCCGACCATTGCAATCTTCATTTATTCCCCCGTTGCAGTGTGGATGGCGATGGCGCCATCCTCTTGCTCGACCGTCTGGATGAACCGCCGCGTGCTGCCTTCGAGCACCAGCGCCGTCAACCGTCCGGTCTTGAACGCACCGGTGTCGATCCCGATGCGGTTGTGCCGTTCGTCGACCGCCTCGAAGATCGTGTGACCGTGAACCACCACGTGCGAATGCGGCTCGTCGTGGCGCAGGAAGCGCTCGCGGATCCACAGCAGGTTCTCGCGGCCCTGCTGCTCGATTGGCAGGGCGGGATCGATGCCGGCGTGGACGAACACGTAATCGCCGGCGACGATATAGTCCTCGAAGCTTTCGAGGAACGCAATGTCGGCGGGCGGAACAGCGGCGACCATCAGTGATTGCAATTCTTCCAGCCCCGCGTCGTTGTACTGTTCGCGGTCGATCCCGTAGCTCAGCACCGTCTCGCGCCCGCCGTGGCGCAGGAAGTTACGCAGGACCCGCAGGTCGTCGAACGACTGCAGGAACATCTCTTCGTGGTTGCCGGCGAGAATGCGCACGGCGCGCTCGCCCTGCCAATCGCGCGCCCGCGCGATCACGCCCGCGCTGTCGGGACCGCGATCCACCAGATCGCCCAACAGGACGACCGTCGTGCGCGCAGGCGGCTGTTCGCGGTCGTCATGCTCGATCGCCTCGATCAGCCGCTCGAACAGGTCGAGCCGGCCGTGGATGTCGCCCACGAGATAGTACCGCTCCCCGGCGGGCACGGCGGCGTACCGCGCCTTCTGGCGGGCGCGAAAAATCTGGCGGAGCGGTTCGAACATCAGGATGGTGCAGCGATTTCTCTGAAGAGGCGCGCGAATAGGCCGCTATCGCCTAGGGGGCAATCCATGACGCCGGGCTTAATGGCGACGGAGGTGATGCAGGGAATCTACATCCAGCCTGGATCGGAAGCGCGCCTGCGACAATTCTCTTGTGCGATGCAGCACGAGCGGGCAAGCTCCTGGCACATTCGGATGATGCCGCGCGAACAATGACGCGGACGGCGAATGGGCAGGTGGGACTAGGCACAAACCCAAGGAGTTTGCCATGCTTACGTCCATTCGCGGCATCGCCGCCGCTACTCTCTTTGCTTCGCTGTTCGCCGCCGCCCCGGCTTTTGCCGGCGATGGTGACGAGACTGCGCCCGACACTTCGCCCAGCGCGCTGACCGTGTCGGGCAACGTCGCGCTGGTCACCGATTACCGCTTCCGCGGCGTCTCGCTGTCGGGCGGGGACCCGGCCGTCCAGGGCGGCATTACCCTCACGCACGACAGCGGCTTCTATGCGGGCACCTGGACATCCTCGATCGATGACGGCGGAACCGATGTCTACGGGGACATGGAGCTCGACCTGTTCGCGGGCTGGAGCGGCAACGTCGCCGACGGGATCGGCCTCGACGCCGGCCTGCTCTACTATGCCTATCCGACCAACGCGAAGGGCGCCGATGCCGAGTACTTCGAACCTTACGCGACGATCTCGAGCACGCTCGGTCCGGTCGAGGCGAAGCTCGGGGTGAACTACGCGTGGAAGCAGAGCGCGCTCGGCGACCGCGACAACCTGTCCATCCACAGCGAACTGAGCTCGGGCATTCCGAACACGCCGGTCACGCTCACGGGCCACCTCGGCTACACCGACGGTGTGCTCGCGCCGCCGCTGCTCGCGGGCACCGCCGACGACACGGGTTTCGACTGGTCGCTCGGCGCCAGCGCGACGCTGCTCCACAATCTGACGCTGGGCGTGACCTACACCGGCGTACAGGGGCCCTCGCTCGACGGATTTACCGACGACACGATAGTGGGCAGCCTCTCGCTCGCGTTCTGATCGCCAATCCAAACCGGGTCCGCGCCCTGCGGTGCGGACCCGTCATGCGGCTTTCCCGTTGTCCTTGGGCTGTCGCCTACCTTCGATCAGCCGGCCCGCACCTTGTCCTGGAAGCTCTTGCGCAGCTTCATCAGCTTGGGCGGGATCGTCGCCAGGCAATACGGGTTGCGCTGGCCTTCGCCTTCCCAGTATTCCTGGTGGTAGTCCTCGGCCGGATACCAGTCGGCGGGACCTTCGATCGTAGTCACCGCGCGCTGACCGGGATGGTCGGCGTTCCAGCGCTCGATCGCCGCCTCGGCGGCCGTGCGCTGCTCCTGCGTCAGCGGGAAGATCGCCGAGCGGTACTGCGTGCCGACGTCGTTGCCCTGGCGATTGAGCTGCGTCGGATCGTGCGTGCCCAGGAACACGTCGAACACCTCGGCCAGGCTGATCACCTGCGGATCGAAGGTCACCCGGATCGCCTCGGCATGCCCGGTGCTGCCGCTGCACACCTGCTTGTAGCTCGGGTTCGCCACGGTGCCGCCGATGTAGCCGCTTTCGACCTTGCTCACGCCGACCACGTCGCGGAACACCGCCTCGGTGCACCAGAAGCACCCGCCGGCGAGAATCGCCTGTTCGCTCATGCCAATCTCCTTCTCGCCCGAGCAGATAGGAAGCCGCCGCAGGCTTGTCATCGGGGCGCGGGGTCTTAGGTGTCGGGCATGACCGAACTGACCGTCGCCGCGCTCCAGCTCGAACTCTCCTCCTCCGACGAAGCGGAGAACATCGCCGCCGTGTCCGCGCTGGTGGAGGACGCCGCCGTCAAGGGCGCGCGGATCGTGCTGCCGCCCGAGCTGTTCTCCGGCCCGTACTTCTGCAAGATCGAGGACGAGGCGGTCTTCGCCCTCGCCCGCCCGGTCGCCGAGCATCCCTCGGTCACGGGGATGCGGGCGCTGGCAAAGAAGCTGAACATCGCCATCCCCACCAGCTTCTTCGAGCGCGACGGGCACCACTACTACAACACCCTGGCGATGATCGACGAGCGCGGCGAGATCCTCGGGACCTACCGCAAGAGCCACATTCCCGACGGGCCCGGATACGAGGAGAAGTACTATTTCCGGCCCGGCAACGACGGGTTCAAGGTGTGGGACGTGGCCGGGACGCGCATCGGCGTGGGAATCTGCTGGGACCAGTGGTACCCCGAAGCCGCCCGGGTGATGGCGCTGATGGGGGCCGAGCTGTTGCTCTACCCCACGGCGATCGGCAGCGAGCCCTATGACGAGGACCTCGATACCAGCCGGATGTGGCGGCGGGCCATGCTCGGCCACGCGGTATCGAACTGCATGCCGGTGATCGCCGCCAACCGCATCGGCACCGAACGCGAGTGCGGGGGAGACGGCCCGACGTTCGACGGGCACAGTTTCATCACCGACGAATGGGGCGATTACCTGTGCGAATTCGGCGCGCAGGAGAGCGGCGCGCTCGTCGCTACGATCGACCTTGCGCGCGCCGCCAGGCACCGGGCCGGCATGGGCTTCTTCCGCGACCGCCGGCCGCAGCTCTACGGGCGCATCTGCGAGGATATCTGACTCACCGCGACCTGATCGCGCTCGGCTCCAACCTGCGGCACGTGCGCCACGGCGATCCGCGCCGGGTGCTGGCGGCGGCGCTCGCGGCGCTGGCCGAACGCGGGCTGGCCGTCGAAGCGGCCTCGCCGGTGATCGCCAGCGCGCCGCTGGGCCCCTCGCGCCGGCGCTATGCCAACGCCGCCGCGGTGATCGCGACCTCGCTCGGCCCGGAGCAAACGCTTGGGCAACTCCAGGCGATAGAAGCCGCGTTCGGCCGCCGCCGGCGCGGCCGCCGCTGGCGCGCGCGGGTGCTCGATCTCGACATCGTGCTGTGGAGCGGCGGCGTGTGGCGGAGCGAGCGGCTGCTCCTGCCGCACCCCGAATTCGCCCGCCGCGCCTTCGTCCTCGCCCCCGCCGCGGCGATCGCCCCCGCGTGGCGCGACCCGCTCACCGGCCGCACCCTGCGCCACCTCGCCGCCTGCTTGACCCGGTCCCGGCCGCTGCCTAGGGCCGCGCGGTGGAAGGGCCCTTAGCTCAGTCGGTAGAGCAACTGACTTTTAATCAGTAGGTCGCTGGTTCGAACCCAGCAGGGCTCACCACGCAATCGGTCAATCCCGTCATTCCGAGGTCGGCCGTCGCAGCGCACTCGTGCGCCGCGCGAGGCGCGCGTTGTGGGTGATCGACGAAAAAAGATAGCCTTCGCTATCCGATGTGTTACCTCTCCTCCCGACACGGTCACGGGGGAGTGAGGGACATGACATCTAGAATCGCAGTTCTGCTGGCAGGCACCGCCTTCCTGGCGACGCCGGCGGTGGCGCAAGTGGCCGCCGGCAGCTCGCCCGATGCGCAGGCCACCACCGATACGCCGCCCAATGCGCGCGAGGGCCAGCTGCAGGAGATCATCGTCACCGCCCAGCGGCGCGAGCAGTCGCTGCAGGATGTCCCGATCAGCGTTACCGCCTTCAACGAGGCGAGCATCGACGCGCTCTCGGCCGAGAGCATCGGCGATCTCGACACGTTCACCCCCGGGCTGACGATCAACGACACCTCGATCACGCAGCCGTCGTTCACCATCCGCGGGGTGCAGACCGACGACTTCGGGATCGGCACCGATCCGTCGGTCGGCATCTTCGTCGACGGAATCTATTCGGGCCGCTCGGGCTCGTCGCTGATCTTCTTCAACGACGTCAACCGGGTCGAGGTGCTCAAGGGCCCTCAGGGCACGCTGTTCGGCCGCAACACCTCGGGGGGGGCGATCTCTATTGTAACAAACATGCACTATGACGATCTATCGGCGTGGGTCTAGCTGCAGATCGGCAATTACCTCTAGGTGCGCGGCGACCTGACGCTCAACCTGCCTCTGAC
>JBQCFR010000070.1:0-2608 GCA_051958885.1 Tsuneonella sp. | reverse complement strand
GTGACCGGCTGCGTCGCCAGCCTGCAGGGCGGCAGCTGCCTCGCCGGCGTGCTCGGCTCGGTCCGCTCGGCGGTGTTCCGCGACCGCGGCGTGATGGCGAGCTACGCGCAGCAGGTCGGCCACCTGAGCGCCGGCATCGGCCTGGGTTACGACCGCCGCTCGTTCATCGCCTCCTCGGGCACCATCCTTGCAGTGGCCGACGGCACGGTCGACGAGAACTACTGGGGCAGCGTCTATGTCTCGGGCCAGCTCGGCCCGCGCGACGCGTTCGGCATCAATGCTTACGCCAGCCGGCTCAAGAGCGGGTTCGCCAACGCCGGCGATGCAACCGTGCTGGGCGCCTCGGCCGCCTACCGCCGCTACCTGATCGACGGCCTGTCGGCCAACGCCGCGGTGGCGCTCGACGAAGTCGACAGCGACATCGCCAACGCGGACTTCCGCTCGGCCTCGGCGCTGGTCGGCCTGCGCTACGACTTCTGAGACCGGAGAAAGAGAAGAGAGATGTTCGACGATTTCTACGGCCTGACGGGGCGGCCCTTCCAGCTGACGCCGGACCCCAAGTTCTATTTCGAGAGCGGGACTCACCGCAAGGCGCTGTCCTACCTCGGCTACGGCCTGGCGCAGGGCGAGGGTTTCGTGGTCATCACGGGCGAGGTCGGCGCGGGCAAGTCCACGCTCGTCGCCCACCTGATGAAGAAGATCGATCCCGACCAGATGAGCGTCGGCCAGATCGTCACCAGCAACCTCGACGGCGAGGAACTGGTCCATGTCGCCGCGCAGGCCTTCGGCCTCGAAGTCGACGGTCATGACAAGGCGGCCGCATTGGGCGCGATCGAGGCGTTCCTGCACGACGAGGCGCGCGCCGGGCGCCGCTGCCTGCTGATCGTCGACGAATCGCAGAACCTCAGCGTCGAGGCACTGGAGGAGCTGCGAATGCTCTCCAACTTCCAGCTCGGCGCGCATCCGCTGCTGCAGACGCTGCTGCTCGGCCAGCCCGAGTTCAAGGAAGTGCTCGCCAACCACCAGTCGCTCGAGCAGCTGCGCCAGCGGGTCATCGCCGCGCATCACCTCGAAGCGATGGAACCGGGCGAAATCCAGCGCTATGTCGAGCACCGCCTGCGCTGCGTCGGATGGGATGGCCACCCGGCGATCGACCAGCGCGTCTACACCGAGATGCACGAGGCGACCGGCGGGATTCCGCGGCGCGTCAACCAGGTGATGAACCGCCTGCTGTTGCTCGGCGCGGTCGAGCAGCGCTCGCGCCTCGACGGCGCGATGCTGTCCTCGGTCCTCTCCGAAATGCGCAGCGACCGGACATTTCCGGCAGCCGCGCCGCAGCCGATGGCGAAAGTCGAGGCGGCGCCGGCGCCCGGTCCGATCAAGCACGCCGCCTACGAACAGGCGCGAGCGGTCAACTTCGAGGACATGCTGGCCGAGCGCGACTGCCGGATCGCCGAGCTGCAGCAAGCGGTCGAGGAGATCGCCGAGCAGCCGGCGGCAAGCGTGGGCAACCGCGAGGAGATCGCGGCTCTGGAGGCGCGGCTCGCCGAGCAGGAGAAGACCTTGCGGCACGTCCTGACGATGCTGATCGAGTGGATCGAAGACGAAGAGCAGCGCCGCGCGGCGTGAGGAGGGACCTGCAATGGGGGACCCGCTCGCCCATCGCCGCACCATCGTCAACGGACTGTCGGTGGACGTCGAGGACTGGTTCCAGGTCGGCGCGTTCGAGACCGTGATCGACCGCGACGCGTGGGACGGGCTTCCGCTGCGCGTCCAGGACAATGTCCTGCGCATTCTCGACATGTTTGCCGAGGCGGAGGTCAAGGCGACCTTCTTCACCCTCGGCTGGATCGCCCAGCGCCACGGGGCGCTGCTGCGGCGGATCGCGGACGCGGGCCACGAGATCGCCAGCCACGGATGGGATCACGCGCGCGTGTTCACCTTCGACCGCGCGCAGTTCGGCGCCGACATCGCCCGCGCGCGCAAGACGCTCGAGGATTGCACCGGGACGCAAGTGACCGGCTACCGCGCGCCGAGCTTCTCGATCGATGCGCGCACGCCGTGGGCCTACATGGAATTGGCCGAGCAGGGCTACGCCTACTCCTCCTCGGTCGCGCCGATCGCGCACGATCACTACGGCTGGGCCGAGGCGCCGCGGTTCGCATTCCAGCCGCTCGCGTGGAGCCCGCTGGTCGAAATCCCCGTGACCACCGCGATCCTCGGCGGCCGCCGCGTCGCCGCGGGCGGCGGCGGGGTCTTCCGCCTGCGGCCGTACGGGGTCAGCCGCTGGGCGCTCCGCCCGGTCAACCGGCAGGAGGGGCGGCCGGCCGTGTTCTACTTCCACCCGTGGGAGATCGACCCGCAGCAGCCGCGCGTCGGCAACGCACCGCTGCGCTCGCGCCTGCGCCATTACACGAACCTTGATCGCATGGCCGGCAAGCTGCGCGAGCTGGTGCACGAATTCGCCTGGGGGCGGATGGACATGCTTGCGAACCGCGAAGCCCCGCGCGCGACCGAGCTGGCCGCGTGAACGCTCCGTTCCGCATCGCCGGGAGCACCGTCGCGCTCGCTGACCTGCGCGATCCGGGCGAGGCCGCGCGGATCGAGG
>JBQCFR010000069.1:0-5001 GCA_051958885.1 Tsuneonella sp. | reverse complement strand
CTGGACGCTGGTGCCGGTGCTGGTCCTGGTCGCGATCGCGATCCCCTCGATCACGCTGCTCGCGCACCAGTACGAAAGCCCGCCGAAGAACGCGGTCACCGTGAAGGTCACCGGCTACCAGTGGTACTGGGGCTATACCTATCCCGATAACGGCGGGTTCGAGGTGATCTCGAACATGCTACCCGATGCCGAGCCGGACAAGCGCGGCGAGCCGCATCACCTCGCGGTCGACAACCGGATGGTCGTGCCGGCCGGTGAATGGATCCGCATCCAGACCACCGCCGCCGATGTGATCCACTCGTTTGCGGTGCCCAGCCTGTGGTTCAAGCTCGACGCCGTGCCGGGCCGCCTGAACGAACGGCGCATGTTCATCGATCAGCCTGGCGTCTATTATGGCCAGTGCTCCGAGCTGTGCGGCATCAAGCACGGCTACATGCCGATCGCGGTCGAGGCGCTGCCGCGGCCGAAATGGGAAGCCTGGGTCCGCTCGCAGGGCGGCACCGTCGGCAAGCCCGCCGCGGCGGCCGCTCCCGCCGTCGCGCCGCTCCAGCAGCCCGAAAGCGCCGCGCAGAAGCCGGAGGGCGCCGCCGCATCGGCCACGGCTGCCCCGGCCACTCCGGCCACGACCTGACCAGCACCGCTTCGAACACCAACGCATTCCGTTACGCGAAAGAGACGTCATGGCTACCACCGCCGACACCTTCCAGGGCCACCACGACGGCCACGCTCACCACGCCGATGACCACGGGGCGGACCACAAGCCGGGCTTCTTCGCCCGCTGGTTCATGTCGACGAACCACAAGGACATCGGCACGCTGTACCTGATCTTCGCGATCACCATGGGCATCATCGGCGGCGCGATCTCGGGCATCATGCGCATGGAGCTGATGGAGCCGGGCATCCAGTACCTCACCGGGTACGTCCGCTTCATGGGCGAAGGCAACAGCATGGACACCGCGCTCCACGCGTGGAACGTGCTGATCACCGCGCACGGGCTGATCATGGTGTTCTTCATGGTCATGCCGGCGATGATCGGGGGCTTCGGCAACTGGTTCGTGCCGCTGATGATCGGCGCGCCGGACATGGCGTTCCCGCGGATGAACAACATCTCGTTCTGGCTGACGGTGGCCGGCGGCTGCTCGCTGCTGACCTCGACCTTCATGCCGGGCGACGCCAGCGGCCTCGGCGCCGGCACCGGCTGGACGGTCTACGCGCCGCTGTCGACTTCGGGCTCGCCCGGGCCGTCGGTCGACTTCGTGATCTTCTCGCTGCACCTCGCAGGCGCGGCCTCGATCATGGGCGCGATCAACTTCATCACCACCATCTTCAACATGCGCGCGCCGGGCATGACGCTGCACAAGATGCCGCTGTTCGTGTGGTCGGTGCTGGTCACCGCGTTCCTGCTGCTGCTGGCGCTGCCGGTGCTGGCCGCGGCGATCACCATGCTGCTGACCGACCGCAACTTCGGCACGACGTTCTTCGACGCCAGCGGCGGCGGCGACCCGATCCTTTACCAGCACCTGTTCTGGTTCTTCGGCCACCCCGAGGTGTACATCATGATCCTGCCGGGCTTCGGCATGATCAGCCAGATCGTCGCGACGTTCAGCCGCAAGCCGGTGTTCGGCTACCTCGGCATGGCTTACGCGATGGTCGCGATCGGCGTCGTCGGGTTCATCGTGTGGGCGCACCACATGTACACCACCGGCCTCGACGTGAACACGAAGATGTACTTCACCGCGGCGACGATGGTCATCGCGGTCCCGACCGGCGTGAAGATCTTCAGCTGGATCGCGACGATGTGGGGCGGCAGCCTCGAGTTCAAGAGCCCGATGGTGTGGGCGATGGGCTTCATCTTCCTGTTCACCATCGGCGGCGTGACCGGCGTCGTGCTCGCCAACGGCGGCGTCGACGACGTGCTGCACGACACCTACTACGTGGTCGCGCACTTCCACTATGTGCTGTCGATGGGCGCGGTGTTCAGCCTGTTCGCCGGCTTCTACTACTGGTTCCCCAAGATGAGCGGGCGGATGCACTCCGAACTGCTCGCGCACCTGCACTTCTGGGGCTTCTTCATCGGCGTGAACGTGATCTTCTTCCCGCAGCACTTCCTGGGCCTGCAGGGGATGCCGCGGCGCTACCCGGACTATGCGCTGGCGTTCGAATACTGGAACCACGTGTCGTCGGTCGGCTACATGATCATGGCCGGCTCGATGGTGTTCTTCTTCGTCAACCTGGTGTATGCGTTCACGGCCGGCAAGAAGGCTCCCGCGAACTACTGGGGCGAAGGCGCGACGACGCTGGAATGGACCCTCTCGAGCCCGCCGCCGTACCACCAGTTCGAAACCTTGCCTGTGATCGAGGACGATCACGGCCACCACGGCCCGGCCCCCGCTCACGCCTGAGCGGTGCGGCCCGGCGGGGCATGAAGCGAACGAACAGCTTGCGGCCGGCCCCGATGGGTCGGCCGTTTGCTTTTGGGGTGGGATAGTGCATTCCCCCTCCGACCCGCCTGCGGCGGGCCACCTCCCCCAGAGGGGGAGATACAGAGGTCTCCCCCACTGGGGGAGGTGGCAGCCCGCCGGGCTGACGGAGGGCGCTAATGGGAGGACCGCGAATGCCCGAAATGCGCCAGATCGACGTCGGTGAAGTGACCTTGCGCTGCGTCATCGAGAGTCCGGGCTCGGGCAGCGGGCCGCTGATCATCCTCGTCCACGGCTTTCCCGAGAGCTGGTATTCGTGGCGGCACCAGCTCGGTCCGCTGGCGGAGGCGGGCTACACCGCCTGCGCGATCGACGTGCGCGGCTACGGCGGCTCGGACAAGCCGCACCCGGTCGAAGCCTATGCGCTCGAACGCATCGTCGGCGACCTCGTCGGCCTCGCCGATGCGCTCCAGCCCGATCGCCCAGTCATCCTCGTCGGGCACGACTGGGGCGCGCCGATCGTGTGGAACTCGGCGCTGACGCATCCCGACCGCTTCTCCGCAGTCGCCGGGCTGTCGGTGCCGTTCGCCGGGGTGCCCGGCCGCCCGTTCACCGAGGTGTTCCGTGAACACTTCACCTCGAAGGGCCGGTTCTTCTACCAGGAGTATTTCCAGCAGCCGGGCGTTGCCGAAGCCGAGGCCGAGGCCGACCCGCGCCACTTCGTCCAGCGGATGATGTACTCGATCAGCGGCGACGTGCCGCCCGGCGCCTATTGGGACAAGCCGCTCGGCGCGACCTTCCTCCAAGGCCTGCCCGAGCCGACCGCAGTGCCGTGGCTGACGGAGGCGGACCTCGACTACTACGAGGGCGAGTTCCGGGACTCCGGCTTCCGCGGCCCGCTCAACCGCTACCGCAATCACGAGCGCGATTACGAATGGCTGCAGGGCTGGAAGGATCAGCGGATCGAGCAGCCCGCGCTGTTCATCGGCGGCGACCGCGATCCCGCCACCACGCTGTTCGGCGCGGTCACGGACCCGGTCGCGATGATGAAGATGTTCGCGCCCAGGGTGGAGGGCCACGTCCTGCCGGGCGTCGGCCACTGGACCCAGCAGGAACGCCCCGAGGAGGTGAACGCACTGCTGCTCGATTGGCTACGGCGGCTCTAAGCGGTAGGGTGCATTGAGCCGCAGGCGAAATGCACCGTGAGGGCGCCGCCAGGTCCAGGTGCAATTCGGCGTCGCCTCAATGCACCCTACCTTGCTACCTTGCTACCTTGCTACCTTGCTACCTTGCTACCTTGCTATGCCGTCTCGGCCGCCCGTTCGTAACGGCGCGATTGCTGCCGGCCGTCGCTCCGTTGCGTCATCGGATCTGTAGAGTGCGTTGAGCCGCAGGCGAAATGCACCTTCGGCGCCGCCAAGCTCAGGTGCATTTCGGCTTCGCCTCAATGCACCCTACGCTGCTCCGGAAGCGACCTCCAGCAGCAGCAGAAGTGAGATGAGCAGCAATCCGCCAACAGCGCCATAGAAGACGAGCCGCCTGCGCCTGCTCCAGTTCGCTTGACCCCGGCCGATTTCAGTTCTCCCGGTTCAACGCGCTCCTATGCCGTCTCGGCCACCCGTTCGCAACGGCCCGACTGCTGCCGGCTGTCGGTCCGCTTGTGCTGAAGACATGGGCGCGCGGGAACATCTCAGATTGGGTGGATAGCTGCCGCGGTTCACGGACCGATGCCGCGAAGCTCCGCACGTGCTTTGTCGAACATTGCCCGTCGGTCTGCCGGAACATTGGACCTGGGCAGAGCGTCAAACGCCGTTAACGTAGCGTTGGCTGTCTGCGGGAAATCATTTGCGAGGTTCGTGAGCGCGCCGACGGCAGCGCAGAAGACTAAATCACCGTGAAAGGTCGCGAGCACCTTCCTCACTCGATCCGCTGATTGAGCATCTTTGCCGCGGATAAGTAGGCGCATGATTGTGATCTCAAGTAGCTCGACATCATCTGTATTCAAATTCGCCCTTACGGCATTTCTGATGCGAGTATCGCAGAAGTCGCCGTAATCGAGACTGTAGGTTGCGGCTGTGCGAACCCCGAGGGAGGGCGATGACAGGCTGCGGATGACTTGATCGGTGTCCATTCCAAAGCACGTATCATAGATCCACGTCCGCAATGGGGTCCCTTGCGGAATTTCAGCTCGCGGCGTCAACGCCGAAGAAGCGGACATTTTCCTACATCGACCAACCTGTGGCAAAGGAGGCCGATGAGCCAGTCGCGCCACGCCTCGTCATCGGCAATCGGAAAGGGAAAAGGCGAGCTCCGCAGTTTTCTCTCAGGACACTGTGACAGGTGTGACAGCGTGTGAACTTCGCGGGCGTGCTTCCCCTTTGCGGCGCGGGTGCCTATAGGCGCGCACGTCCTCCGATGACCGACTCCGCCGCCCTCCAACTGCCGACCGACTGGCGCGACTTCTACGCGCTGACCAAGCCGCGCGTGATGAGCCTGGTCATCTTCACCGGGCTGTGCGGCCTGCTCGCCGCGCCGGGGCACATCCATCCGGTGCTCGGGTTTACCGCGGTGCTGTGCATCG
>JBQCFR010000068.1:0-2076 GCA_051958885.1 Tsuneonella sp. | reverse complement strand
GCTCAGCGCCTTGAACGATCAGGTCGTTGACGCACATCGCGACCAGATCGATGCCCACGCTGTCGTGCCGGTCATGCTCGATCGCCAGCTTGAGCTTGGTGCCCACGCCGTCGTTCGCGGCGACCAGCAGCGGATCGGCGTATCCGGCCGCCCTGGGGTCGAAGAACCCGCCGAAGCCGCCCAGTTCGGCGTCGGCTCCCGGCCGGCGGGTCGCCTTGACCAGCGGTCCGATCGCGCGGACCAGCGCATTGCCCGCGTCGATGGACACGCCGGCGTCCTCGTAGGTGTACGATGAGTTCTTGCCGCGCACGGCGACCCCATAGGCAATAGCGCTTGGAATCGCATCACGCTTTCGGCAAAAGGCCGCGAGTTTTCCCCCAATGACCCCCGTTCGAGCTCTCCCCCGGCTGCCGCGCCGCAATGCCCTGACCCTCGTGATCGCGCTGGCGGCCGTGGGCCTGGCGCTCGTCTTCGCGCGCACCATCGCGGCGCAAGTGGAGGGCGACCGCGGCATCGCGGCGGTCGCCAGCAGCAGCGATATCGTCGTCGGCGGGATCGATGTCGACGTCACCGCCAAGGACGCCGGGGACGCGCGGCAGGATGGCTGGAGGCTGGCCCAGCGCAAGGCGTGGGAGAAGATCGGCGGGCCGAACATCCCCGACGGGCAGATCCAGTCGATGGTCTCCTCGATGGTGATCGAGCACGAGGAACTGGGTCCGCATCGCTACATCGCGCGGCTCGGGGTGGTGTTCGACCGCACCCGTGCGGGCGGTCTGCTCGGTCGCGGGGGCGAGGTGCAGCACTCCGCGCCGATGCTGCTGGTGCCGGTGACGTTCACCGCGGGCACCCAGACGGTGTACGAAGTGCGCAACCCGTGGCAGCGCGCTTGGGCCGAATACCAGCCCGGGGCGAGCAGCATCGACTACGTGCGCCCCTCGGGCGCCGGCGGCGATTCGCTGCTGCTGACCTATGGCCAGACATCCCGCCGCAGCCGTACCTGGTGGCGCAACGTGCTCGACCAGTTCGGCGCGTCCGACGTCCTGGTGGCAATCGCGGACCTTCACTACCGTTGGCCAGGCGGCCCGGTGGATGGCCAGTTCACCGCTCGCTACGGCCCCGACGATATCTTCCTCGGCACGTTCACCATGACGGCGCGGAGCCCGGCCGAGCTCCAGGCGATGCTCGACCAGGCGGTTCTGCGCTTCAACACGATGTACGAAGGCGCGCTGGCGAACGGGCTGCTCAAGCCCGATCCGACGCTGAACCTCGGCGAGCCGCAGCTCAGCCCGGCAATCATGCAGCTGATCGAGGCGGGACGGGCCGCGCAGGAACGCGACCGCGCCGCCGCCGCGGCCGCGCAGCCCGAGCCCGGCGCAACCCCGTCGCCGGCCGTCACCCTTCCGGCTTCGGCCGCTACGCCGACGGCGGTCACCAGCTACGTCGTCCAGTTCGCCACGCCGAATGCGGGCGCGGTCGACATGACGCTGGCGCTGGTGCGCAGCGTCCCCGGCGTGCGCAGTGCGTCGAGCAGCAGCCTCGCGATCGGCGGCACATCGGTGATGAGCGTCAGCTACGCCGGCAGCCTGACCGAGCTGGCCGCCGCGCTCAAGGGGCGCGGGTTCACCGTGCGCCAGGGCGGCAACGCGATCGCCATCAGTCGCTAGAGATGAGCCAGATTGCGCTCCCGCTCTCGGTGCGGCGGGCCGCCGATCCGGTCCGGGTGGTCGTCGGCAACGCCAACCGCGCGGCGGTGGACGCGCTCGCCGATCCATCCGGCTGGCCGTTCGGCACGGCGATCCTCGCCGGACCGCCCCGCAGCGGGAAGTCGCTTCTCGCGCGCTGGTTCGAAGGGCAGGGCGGCAGCGCGCATTGGGGCGAGGCGGTCGACGGCGCGGACACGATTGGCGAGACCGAGCTGTTCCACCGCTGGAACCGCGCGCAGGAGAGCGGGCAACCGCTGCTCCTCGTCACCGATCGCGACCCGTGGGACATCGCGCTGCCCGACCTGCGCAGCCGCCTCGGCGCGGCGCTTCCCCTCGCGATCGGCGTGCCCGACGACGACATGGTCGGCGCGCT
>JBQCFR010000067.1:0-3700 GCA_051958885.1 Tsuneonella sp. | reverse complement strand
CGGCGATTTCCGGCACGATCTCGTGCTGCTCGACCAGCAGGCCGAGAAGGGCGTCGACGGGTTCGCGAGCTCGCTGCACAACTGCATCATCCTGCCGTACATCGTGCGTCACGGCACCGAAGAGCAGAAGAAGAAGTGGCTTCCGCGGCTGGTCACCGGCGAGTTGATCAGCGCGATTGCGATGACCGAGCCGGGCGCCGGCTCGGACCTGCAGAGCATCACCACGACCGCGATCAAGGACGGCAACGGCTACCGCCTCAACGGGGCGAAGACGTTTATCTCGAGCGGCCAGCTGGCGAACTTCATCATCGTCGTCGCCAAGACCGATCCCAAGGAAGGCGCCAAGGGTATCAGCCTGATGTGCCTCGAGACCGATGGGGCCGAAGGCTTTCGCCGCGGCAAGAAGCTCGACAAGATCGGCCAGGACGCGGCCGACACCAGCGAGCTGTTCTTCGACGACGTCTACCTTCCCTCCGACAGCGTGCTCGGCGGGGTCGAGGGCCGCGGGTTCTACCAGCTGATGGGCGAGTTGCCGCAGGAGCGCCTGTCGATCGCGATCGGCGCGATGATGACGATCGAGAAGGCGCTCGACACCACGGTCGAATACGTCAAGCAGCGCAAGGCGTTCGGCAAGACGATCTGGGACTTCCAGAACACCCAGTTCGTCCTCGCCGATCTCAAGGCGCGCGGCACCGCGGCCAAGGTCTTCATCAACGACTGCATCGCCAAGCTGCTGCGCGGCGAGCTCGACGTGACGACCGCATCGATCGCCAAGTACTGGCTGACCGAACTACAGGGCGAGGTGGTCGACAAGTGCCTCCAGTTCCACGGCGGCTGGGGCTACATCAACGAATACGCGATCGCGAAGATGTTCCGCGATAGCCGCATTACGCGGATCTTCGGCGGATCGAACGAGATCATGAAGATGCTGATCGCGCGCTCTATGTAGCGCGCGGTTGACGCCGCCCGCCGGCGGCGCGAGACTGTTCAACGGGCCGCAGCACTGGGGGAGGGACCATGCGACGCCTGACAATCGGACTCGCGCTGGCGGCGGGCTGCGCCGTGCTGGCGCTCGGCGGCTGCGATGTGAGCAAGATCACCGGCGGCGGCCCGTCGGATGCGGCCAAGGGCGATGGGACCGGCACCGTCCCGCTCGCCGAATACCCCGAACGGCCGCTGTTCGGCGACACGCACCTCCACACAGACAACTCGATCGACGCCTTCGGTTTCGGCGCCCGGCTCGGACCTGAAGAGGCGCTGCGCTTCGCACGCGGTGAGAAGGTCACTTCGAGCAGCGGGATCCCGGCGCAGCTCGCCCGGCCGCTCGATTTCCTGGTGATCGCCGACCACTCGGATGGGCTCGGCGCGACGCGGCGGCTGTACGACGCGCCGCGGCTACTCATCCGCGATCCCACCCTGCGCCGCTGGCACGACATGATGCACGAGAGCCCGCAGCAGTCGCAGCACGCGGTCGCGGAGCTGATCACAGCAGCGGCGAACGGGACCCTGCCCGCCGCCTTCCGCGATCCGCAGCGGCAGGCGAAGGCGGTGAAGGACATCTGGCAGCGCCAGCTCGAAACGCTCGACCGGTTCAACGAGCCGGGCAAGTTCACCGCGCTCGCCGCGTTCGAATACACGCTGATGCCCGACGGCAACAACCTGCACCGCAACGTCATCTTCCGCGACGGCAGCGACAAGACCAGCCAGGTCGCGCCGTTCCCGGGCATCGGCGCGGGGCCGGTCGACAAGCTGTGGGACTACATGGACGCCTACGAGCGCAAGACCGGCGGTCATGTCCTCGCCATCCCGCACAACGGCAACCTGTCGAACGGGCTGATGTTCGAGCTGACCGAGCCGAACGGCGGCCCGATGACCGCCGAATATGCCCGCCGCCGCGCCGAGCACGAGCCCGACGTCGAGGCGACGCAGATCAAGGGCGACAGCGAGGCGCACAAGTTCCTCAGCCCGAACGACGAGTTCGCCAGCTACGGCGTCGCCGGGTGGGAGCTCGGCAACCTGCCGCTCACGCACCGCACCACGCCCGACATGTTCGCCGGGATGTACGTGCGCGAGGCATTGAAGCGGGGGCTGACGATCGAAGCGCGCACCGGCGCCAACCCCTACCGCTTCGGCCTCGTCGGCGGGACCGACAGCCACACCGGGCTGACGACCGCGGACGAGAACAACTTCTTCGGCAAGCATACCGGCGTCGAACCGAGCCCCAAGCGCGTCATGGCGTCGCAGAACCTCGGCACCGAGGCGGGCCGCTACGGCTATCACTTCATCGCCAGCGGCTATACCGGCGTGTGGGCGCGGGCGAACACCCGGGCGGAAATCTGGGACGCGCTCAAGCGGCGCGAGGTCTATGCCACTACCGGGCCGCGCATCACGCTGCGGCTGTTCGGCGGTTTCGGCTTTACGCCGGCCGACTTCGGCGGCGCGGGGTGGGTCAAGACCGGCTATACCCGCGGGGTGCCGATGGGCGGGCTGCTGAGCGACAGCGGCCAGGCGCCGACGTTCATGATCGAGGCATTGAAAGACCCGATCGGCGCGAACCTGGACCGCGTGCAAGTGGTCAAGGGCTGGGTCGATGCCAGCGGTAAATCGCAGGAGAAAGTGTTCGACGTCGCCTGGTCCGACCCGGCCAGGCGCAAGCCCGTCGGCGGCAAGGTGCCGGCGGTGGGCGACACCGTCGACCGCGCCAAGGCGAGCTACACCAACAGCATCGGCGCAAGACAGCTGCGCGCGCTGTGGACCGACCCGCAATACAAGGCGGGACAGCGCGCGTTCTACTACGTCCGTGTGCTCGAGATTCCGACGCCGCGCTGGGTGCTGTTCGACGCGCTGCGATACCACCTCAAGCTGCCGCCCGAGGCGCTGAAGGACGCCGTGGGGCAGGAGCGTGCCTATAGCTCGCCGATCTGGCTGGAACCGAACCGGACGGCGCCCAAGACGTGAATCCAGCACCCCCGCGCTCAAGTAGCGCCAGGCGCGGTAGCGCACGAAGACTCGCCAGGGAGCCGCTGGTCCACTTTCTGCTCGGCGGCCTGGCGATCTACGCACTGTTCGCGTGGCGCGGCGATTCGCCCGACCGGGCGAGCCGGACGATCCGCGTGACCCAGGAAGGCGAAGCGCAGCTCGCGCTGGGGTTCGAGCAGATGATGGGGCGCCCGCCGACCAACGCCGAGCTCGACCAGCTGGTCGACCGCTGGGTGCACGACGAAGTGCTCTACCGCGAGGCGCTGCGGCTCGGCCTCGACCAGGAGGACCCGGTGGTCCGCCGCCGGCTGGCGCAGAAGATGGACGTGATCGCCGCCAGCGCCGCCGACGCCGAGCTGCCGAGCGACGCGGTGCTGCAGAAATGGCTCGCAGCACATCCCGACCGCTTCACGCCGGATACCGCGCTCTATTTCGACCAGCTGTACTTCACCGATGAGGCGCAGGCGAACGCCGCGCTCGCGAAGCTGAAGGCAGGGGCCGACTGGCGCGAGCTGGGCGACCCGGTGTCGCTGCCGCGTTCGCTCGACGCGGCACTCGCCACCGGCGTCGCTAGCCAGTTCGGCGACCAGTTCGCCCACGCGCTCGAGACGATGACGCCGGGCAGCGCGTGGCGCGGGCCGATCGTGACCCCGCTCGGCTGGCACCTCGTACGCCTGCGCGACCGCAAGGCGGGCTCGCTGCCGCCGCTGGCGCAAGTGCG
>JBQCFR010000066.1:0-15543 GCA_051958885.1 Tsuneonella sp. | reverse complement strand
AACGACATAACGCGCGGGCGCAGTTCGCTTCAAGAACGCAATCGGCCTGCTTGACCGGCGCGCACTCGAACCCGTAGCGCTGCAACCGATGAGCGAAGCCAGAAGCACGCCCCGGCGCACCGGAAAACCGCGAGTGGTCGTCACCCGCCACCTGCTGCCGTCGATCGAGCAGCGCATGACCGAGCTGTTCGACGCCGAGCTCAACCAGCGCGATGCGCCGCTCTCCCGCGACCAGCTGGCGGAAGCGATGCGCACCGCTGACGTGCTCGTGCCGACGGTCACCGACCGCATCGATGCGGAGCTGATCGCACAGGCGGGCGAAAGCCTCGGGCTGATCGCGAGCTTCGGCGCCGGAGTCGATCACATCGATCTCACCGCGGCCCGCGCGAAGAAGATCATCGTCACCAACACCCCCGGCGTGTTCACCGACGACACCGCCGACCTGACGATGGCGCTGATCATCGGCGTCCCGCGGCGGCTGCGTGAGGGCACTTCCCTGATCCGCCGCCACGCCTGGACCGGGTGGGCGCCGCTGACGCTGCTCGGGCGCAAGCTCGGCGGCAAGACGCTCGGGATCGTCGGCATGGGCCGCATCGGCCAGGCGGTCGCCTCGCGCGCCCGCGCCTTCGGGCTGCGCATCGTCTACCACAACCGCCACCGCCTGCCCGATGCGGTCGAGACGATGCTCGGCGCGCAATACGTCGCCAGCCTCGACGGTTTGCTCGCGCAATCCGACATCGTGACCCTTCACTGCCCCTCGACTTCCGAGACCCGCGGACTGCTGTCGGCGGGGCGGATCGCCGCAATGATGCCGGGGGCCACAATCGTGAACACCGCGCGCGCCGACCTGATCGACTACGATGCAATGATCCAGGCGCTCGAGAGCGGCCACCTCGGCGGCGCCGGGCTCGACGTCTTCCCCGAGGAGCCCAAGGTGGACGATCGGCTGGTCGCCCTCCCCAACGTGATCGCGCAGCCGCACATCGGCAGCGCGACGATCGAGGGCCGCGAGGCGTCGGGCGAGAAGGTCATCGCCAATATCCGCTTCTGGGCCGACGGGCACCGCCCGCCGGACCAGGTGCTGGAGGGGCTGGTCTAGCGCGATGGACGAATTCGCCTCCAAGGTCGAAGCGCTCGAGCACCGCTGGATGCGCGCGTGGTCGAGCGGCCACCGCGCCGAGCTCAAGGCGCTGACCTCGCGCGACTTCATCTTCCTGCTCGGCGGCACGCGCGCGACGATCCTCGACCGCGCGAGCTGGCTCGAGGCGGCGGGAACGCGTCTGCGGTGCGAGAACTACCGCTTCGGCAGCGTCTACGCTCGCCGCCACGGACCGCTGGCGATCTTCGCCGCGCCGGTGGAGCTCGAGGCGACGTTCGACCGCAGGCCGGTCAACGGCCAGATGTTCGTCACCGACGTGTGGAAGCGCACCAAGGTCAAGCGCCGCTGGCTGCTGCTCGAACGCGTGCTGTCGCGCGCCGAGGGCGAGGACGAGCTCGCTGCCGCGGTGCGCGCGATGCAGCTGTGGCGCTAGCGGTCAGTCGCCGCTGAGGATCCGGTCGACCAACTGCTTCACGGTGGGCGTGAAGTTGTTCGAGTAAAACGGGTCCTGCTTGAAGCGGAACGCCGC
The DNA here is from genome assembly GCA_051958885.1 of Tsuneonella sp. Taxonomy (GTDB): domain Bacteria; phylum Pseudomonadota; class Alphaproteobacteria; order Sphingomonadales; family Sphingomonadaceae; genus Tsuneonella. Next base: position 13,915 of record JBQCFR010000066.1, on the reverse strand, counting down.
GTGGCCCGCGAACATCAGGTTGTCGTCGATCGGGCCGCCGTGCGCGATGTCCTGCAGGGTCTTCTGGATGCAGAAGCTGCGCGGGTCCGCCAAGCGCCCGGTCGTATAATCGTCGTGGTCCTTCCACGACGAGAAGCCGCAATGGCTGAGGCAGCCCATGCACGCGGCCTGATCCTCGCGGATCATCGCGCGCGAGGTGGGAGTAACGAACACCACCGTGTCGTCCGGCGTCTTGAGCGCCTCGGTGAACCCGTCGGCCACCCAACCGCGCGCGCGCTGAAGGTCCTTCGGGGCGACCCAGAAGTTCTTGCCTTTCACCCCGACATCGAGCTGCACCGTATGCTCGCCCGCCTCGACTCGGCTGTAGGGAATCTGGCGCTCGGAGCGATGGATAAGGTCCCACAGGAAATCGTTCTTGACCGCCGAGCTGTAGAAGCCGGTCGGGCTGAAGCGGTGCAGCAGGACATCGCCGGGCTCGAGCTCGCGCAGCCGGTCCTTCCACCCCTGCGGTATCGGGCTTTCCTCGGTGAGCAGTGGGCGGGTGCCGAACTGGAACGCGATCTTGCCGAGCTCGGGATTGTCGATCCAGTCGTCCCACTCGCGCAGGAACCACACGCCGCCGGCCATCACGATCGGCACGTCTTCCGAGACGCCCTCGGCGCGCATCGTCTCGCGCAGCGCCTTGACGCGAGGATAGGGATCCTCCGGCTTCTCCGGGTCCTCGGCGTTCGAAAGGCCGTTGTGACCGCCGGCCAGCCACGGGTCCTCGTAAACGACCGCCGCCATCAGTTCGGCGACCTTGTTGTAGCTGCGCTTCCACAGAGCGCGGAACGCGCGCGCGGAGCTGATGATCGGCAGGTAGTTTACGTTGAAACGCTCGGCAATCTCGGCGAGCTTGTAGGGCATGCCCGCGCCGCAGGTCACGCCGGTGACGAGGCCCCTGGTCCGCTCGAGCACGCCTTCGAGTACCGCCTGCGCGCCGCCCATTTCCCACAGCACGTTGATGTTGATCGCGCCGCGTCCGCTGGCGATGTCGTATGCCCGGCGGACTTGCTCGACCGCGCCGTCGATCGCATAGCGGATGAGCTGCTCGTGCCGCTCCTTGCGGGTCAGCGCATCGTAGACTTGCGGGATGATCTTGCCCTCGGCGTCGTAGCTGTCCGCGTTGACCGCGCTGACAGTGCCGATCCCGCCCGCGGCGGCCCACGCGCCCGAGCTCAGGTGGTTGGTCGCCGAGACGCCCTTGCCGCCCTCGACGAGCGGCCATACTTCGCGTCCTCCGTAAAGAATTGGCGACAAGCCCTTGAATGCCATTGTCTCGATCTGTCTTTCTGTTCGTCGCTAATGCGCGGCGCCGGCGGCCGTTCCGCTGGCGCCGCGGCACGGCTTGATGTCCTTGGGTTCAGGTCTCCTAGCGGCTGCCTTGAACTGTGCATAGTACCCGGCGATCTCGGGCGCGTCCTTGCACTCGTCGAGCTCGTAGCCGACCGCCTGGAATTCGCAGCTCAACAGCAGCGGATCGATGCCGTGCTGGTCCGCCGGGCGGTTCACGTCGACGACCACCACTCGGCCGCCTTTGCGCAGCGCCGGCCACATGCGCCAGAGAAACGCGTAAGGCTCCTGGATCTCGTGGTACATGTGGACCATGAAGATACGGTCGAAGCTGCTGGCCGGCAGCTTGGGATCGTCGGGCGTGCCGCGCTTGATCGAGACGTTCTCGAGCCGTTCGCGCTCGATCCGCTGGCCCAGCCGCTGCAGCGCCGGCCCATCGATATCTTCGGCGAGGACACGGCCGTGGCGTCCGACCCGCTCGGCGAGGCGGACGGTGTAGTAGCCCTCGCCCGCACCGATGTCGGCGACCGTCATGCCGGGCGTGATCTCGGCGAGGTCCATGACCTTCTTCGCCTCGCCCACGCTGTCGCGCTCGCTCTCGGTGGAGAACTGGTTCGATCCGAGCCCGGAAACCGGCCGGTGAGCGCGCGGGAACTCGCGCGAGGTTTCGGGCCGGTCGGCCTCGCTGTCCGCCCGCTGGCATCCGGCGGCGAGCAGCAGAAGCGCGCACAGGCCCGTGCGCAAAATCACTCGACGTCCTCGACCTCGACCGCTTCGCCGGTCACGCGCTGCGCCAGCGCCGCCGAGATGAACGGATCGAGCGCACCATCGAGCACGTCGTCGGGCGTCGGCGAGATGTGCCCGGTGCGCAGGTCCTTCACCATCTGATATGGCTGAAGCACATAGCTGCGGATCTGGTGGCCCCAGCCGATGTCGGTCTTGCTCGCGTGCTCGGCGCTGGCGGCTTCCTCGCGCTTGCGCATCTCTTCCTCGTAGAGCCGCGCCTTGAGCATGTTCATCGCGATATCGCGGTTCTTGTGCTGGCTGCGATCGATCTGGCTGGCGACGATGATCCCGCTCGGCACGTGAGTGATGCGCACCGCCGAATCGGTGGTGTTGACGTGCTGTCCGCCCGCCCCGCTCGCACGGTAGGTGTCGCTCTTGAGATCGGCGGGCTTCACCTCGATCGCGATGTTGTCGTCGATCACCGGATAGACCCATACCGAACTGAAGCTGGTGTGCCGCCGCGCGCTCGCATCGTAGGGGCTGATGCGAACGAGACGGTGCACCCCGCTCTCGGTCTTGGCGTAGCCGTAGGCATTCTCTCCCTTGATCAGCAGCGTCGCGCTCTTGATCCCGGCAGCTTCGCCTGCGTGATAGTCGACCAGCTCGACCTTGTAGCCGCGCCGTTCCGCCCAGCGGGTGTACATCCGCTGCAGCATTTCCGCCCAGTCCTGGCTTTCTGTGCCGCCCGCGCCGGCATGGATCTCGAGATAGGTGTCGTAAGCGTCCGCCTCGCCCGCCAGCAGCGCCTGGACCTTGTCCGCGTCGGCGCGGTCGGCCAATCGCTGAAGCGTGGCGAGCCCCTCGGCGACGATCTCGGTATCGCCTTCCGCCTCGCCGAGTTCGACGAACTCGATCGCGTCGTCCATCTCGGCGGAGATGTCCTTCACGGTGCCGATCGCGCTCTCCAGCCGCCGCCGTTCGCGCATGACGCTCTCGGCTTCCTTGGGGTCGTTCCACAGCGTTGGGTCCTCGACCCGCGCATTGAGCTCGTCGAGGCGGCGCAGCGCGCGCTCCCAGTCGAGGGATTGCCGCACGAGCGCGAGCGCGGCGTTGATGCGGTCGATGTTGGCCTGCCCTTCGGCACGCATGAGAAGTCACTCCAAGCGAAATCGCGCCCGCTTAGCGGACGACCGGGAAATGCGAAAGGTATGCAGAGATGCGGGTCGGTCAGCTCTTGTGCTTGAGCTTGCGCACGGCCTCGAGCGCCAACCGGACGTGGTCCTTGTAGTCGAGGTCTGAGTGGACGAACACGATTCGTCCGTGCCGGTCGATCACGTAGCTCGTGCGCTCGGTCAGTCCGGTCGCCTTGCCGTCCATCACCAGGGCCGCCTTGTACGCCTGGACGATCTTCGGGTTCGCCGCGGCAACGGCGAACTTGCTGCGGCATTCCTCGGTCGAGAACCGCTTGAGCGTGGCGATGTCGTCGTTCGAAACCCCGATCACCGTCGCGCCGAGCGCCTTGAAGTCGTCGCTCGCCTCCGCGAACGCGTGCGCCTCAAGCGTGCAGCCCTTGGTGAACGCCTTAGGATAGAAGTACAGCACCACCGGCCCCTTCGCCAGGGCCGCGCGCAAGTTGAAGGCGAAGGTCTTCCCGCCGAGGGCCGCTTGCGTGGCGAACAACGGCGCCTTTGCGCCGACCGGCAACTCGGCCGAAGCCGGCGCGATCACGAGCGCTGCTAGCGCGGCGGCAATGGCAAGCTTGCTCTTCATGTCAGGCCCTTTCCGGTGCGCGGCGATCAGTAGATGCCGCCCTGTTCCTCGACGAAACCCTTGTCGCTTTGCGCCTTCGCAGTCGTGGTCGCGCGGGTCGGCGCGGGCGGTGCGGTGGCCCGGCGGATCAACTCGAGAATCTCGTTGCGCTTCGCCGCGATCTCGTCCTGCCGGGTCGCCCGCGGCGGCTCGGTGTCGGGCTTGAACGCCTCCCAGATGACCGGCGCCAGCGGGTCGTCGGTCGGCCAGGCGTCGAACACGCGCTTGCCGCTGCGGCGGTCGATCCGCACCATCCGCACGCCTGCCGGGGCGACGAACGGCTCGTCGGACCAGCGGTCGCGGGTGTGCTCGACGAACTCCTTGAAGATCGGCGCCGCGGTGTTGCCGCCCTGGGCATAGCCGCCGAGGGGCTTGGGTTTGTCGTATCCGACATAGGTACCGGCGACGATGTCGGGCGATCCGCCGACGAACCACACGTTGGTGGGTCCGGTGGTCGTGCCGGTCTTGCCGAACAGCGGCAGGTTGAGCGCGCGCAGGCGCACCGCGGTACCGCGCTGGATCACCCCTTCGAGCATGTGGACGACCTGGTACGCGGTGCGCGGATCGAGCACCTGCTTGCCCACCGGCTTGATGCGCGGCATCGCCTTGCCGTCCCATTCCGGCATGTTGCAGCCGTTGCAGTCGCGGTTGTCGGCGCGCCAGATGACCTTGCCGTGGCGATCCTGGACATAGTCGATCAGCGTCGGATTGTGCTGCAGGCCGTGGTTGGCGAGCGCGGCGTAGGCGTTGACCATCCGCTCGACGGTGGTGTCGCCCGCGCCGAGCGCGAACGCGGGATAGTTCTGGTATTTTCCGATGCCCATCCGCTCGAACGTGCGTGTGACGTTGTTCATGCCGGCGTCCATTGCGATGTGCACCGTCATCAGGTTGCGGCTCTGCTCGAGGCCCCAGCGCATCGTGTGCACGCCGCCGCCGCCTTCGTTGCCGAAGTTCTTGAAGCACTTCTCGCCCAGCGCCGCGCCCTGGTAGAAGCAGTATGCCTGGTCGGGCACCTGCGTCGCCGGGGTCATCCCCTGGTCGAGCCCGGTCGCATAGACGAATGGCTTGATCGTCGATCCCGGCTGGCGGAGCGCCTGAGTGGCGCGGTTGAAATCGGACAGGCGGCTGTCGAACCCGCCCTGCATCGCCAGGATGCGTCCGGTGCTCGGCTGTTCGGCGATGAAGCCGCCCGATACGCCGGGGATGGTCTGGACGGAATATCCGCTCCCGCTCGGCGCCGCCGCCACTACGTCGCCAACCTTGAGCGCGGAAGGCGGGCTTACCAGCGGACCGGTGTCACCATCCGCGAAGCCGATCTTGCCGCCCGGCAGCACAACGCCGACCCGCCAGTCCTTGTAGCTGATGCCGAGGTAGGAACTCGCAAGCTTGCTCTGCCAGTTGCCGTCAGACACATCGATCGTCGCGATCGGCCCGGCCCACCCGCGGTTGCCCCAATAGCGCAGCAGGCCCGTGCGCAGCGCATCGCGGCCGGCCTTCTGCAATTCGGGGTCGAGCGAGGTGCGCACCCACAGACCGCCGGCATAGACGCTGTTCTTGCCGTCGTCGGCCGTCTCGCCGAAGCGGTCGATGAGGTTGCGGCGCACCTCGTCGAGGAAGTAGCCGGCGTCCACCGAGGGCACCCGCGAGCGCTGCGGTTTGAGCCCGAGCGACTGCGCCTTCGCGGCGTCCGCCTGCGCCTGGGTGACGAAGCCGTTATCGACCATCTCCTGCAGCACGTAATTGCGCCGCGCGATCGCCATCCCTTCGTACTTCTTACGGCCGTAGCGCTCGGGCGCTTTGGGGAGAATCGCGAGGAAAGCCATCTCGTGAAGGTCGAGATCGCCGACGTCCTTGTCGAAATAGGCGCGCGCCGCCGCCTCGACGCCGTAGCTGCGCCGACCGAGCGGAATCTCGTTGAGGTAGAGCTCAAGGATCTGCGGCTTGGTCAGCACGCCTTCGATCCTGCGCGCGAGGATCATCTCCTTGAGCTTGCGGGTGATCGAGTACTCGTCCCCCACCAGGATGTTCTTCGCCACCTGCTGGGTGATCGTCGAACCGCCCTTGGCGCGCTCGCCCGAGCCGAACTTGGTCACGTAGTCCCACACCGCGCCGATAAAGCCGCCGTAGTCGATACCGCCGTGCGTGAAGAAGGTCTTGTCCTCGGCCGACAGGAACGCCTCGATCAGCGGGCGCGGGAAGTCGGCGTACTGCAACTGGACACGCCGCTCGCGCGCGTAGGAGTGGACGATTTCGCCGTCGATCCCGCGCACCATCGTCGGCAGCGGCGGCTCGTACTCCAGCAGCTTGCTGGCATCGGGCAGCCCGCGGCCGAGCACCGCCCAGCCGATGATCCACAGCGCCAGCAAGCCGCCGAGCACAACGGTGGCCCAGCGGAATCCCCGCCTTTCGCGCCAGTTCTCCCGGAACCACGCCAGCGCCCCGCTGGTGTCGCGGCGGATACGGTAGCGGAAGTAGTCGGCGGAGGGCAGCTCGGGCATAGACGCGCGGCCCTTAGCATGGTGATTCCGGCTGGCGCCAGAATGAATGGGATCAACTCGCCGATTGGCGCGCGAAATAGATGCGGATGGCGCGCGCCATGACGGAGGCGAACCGCTCGCGCCCCTCTGGCGAGGTCAGCCGCGCGGCATCCTGCGGGTTCGAGATGAACCCCGCTTCGTAGAGCACGGAGGGTACATCGGGTGCGCGCAGCACCGCGAGCGCGGCGGAGCGGCGCGGCTGCGGATGGAACTGGAGAATTCCCGCGCCCTCACGCTCGATGAGCCCGGCGAACTCGGCCGAATTGCCCTGGGTGCGCCGCTGCGAGAGCTCGACCAGGATGGTGCTCACCGCGTCGCTCTGGTCGGACAGTGCGACGCCGTTTACCTCGTCCGCGCTGTTCTCGCGCGCAGCGAAGCGCGCCGCGGCCTCGCTCGAGGCCTCGTTCGACAGCGTGTAGATGCTGGCTCCGGTGACGTCGTCCGCATCACCTGCCGAATCGGCGTGGATCGACAGGAACAGGTCGGCGCCGAGCCGACGGGCGATCGCAAAGCGTTCGCCGAGCGCGAGGAAGCGGTCGTCGCTTCGGGTGAGCGCCACGCGAATGCCGCCTTGCCTGACCAGCTCGTCCCTGAGCGACAGCGCGAGAGCGAGCACCAAGTCCTTCTCGCGAAAACCATCTCCGCTCGCCCCGGGATCGTGGCCTCCGTGCCCGGCGTCGATGACCACCAGCGGCCGGCTGCGGTCGGGCGGGCCGAACACCTTCGGCAAATCGACCGCCTCGCCGGCCCTGGGCAGCTCGATGCGCAGGACATAGCCCCGCCCCAGCGCCGGAACCGGGATGCTCATGCCGAACGCGTAGAGACCCGCGAGCAGCGCCACCGGAGCAAGGAAGATCAGCCAGAGCTGCAGCCGCACGGACATCGTTCGCCTTCGTTACGGCGATGCTGCGGACTTGCGCAATATAGTTGCCCCGGGAAACCCACGGTGCTAGCTAGCCGGCACCGGACCGAACGGTCTGCCGGACACGCCAGCGGGCACCCCGCGGGTATCGGCAAGACCGGTCCGGGCGAATACGCCGGCCGTTTGCGCCCGGCGCTCTGACCAGGTTGACGCAACAGATGCCACTTCTCTCCCCGCTGTCGACGCTGCCGATTCCCGGCTGCGCGACGAATGCGGGCCGGGCCGCGCTGACCGCGCGCGACGGCTCTGTTGCAGACACGTCATCCCGCCCTGCCGCGCGCACGCGCCTGGGGCGGTTCGCTTTTGCCGCGCACGCCGTCCCGGCCCGCGGCTTTCATACAGATCGGCGCACCATTCGGCGGGGCCTGCCCCCGCCGCCACGCGCCTGGAGACATTACAATGGCAACGCGCATGCTGATCGATGCGCGCCACCCGGAAGAAACGCGGGTGGCGGTGCTCAAGGGCAATCGGATTGAGGAATTCGACTTTGAATCTGCCGAACACAAGCAGATCAAGGGCAACATCTATCTCGCCAAGGTCACCCGGGTAGAACCCAGCCTGCAGGCAGCTTTCGTCGACTTCGGCGGCAACCGGCACGGCTTCCTGGCGTTCGGCGAAATCCATCCCGACTACTACCAGCTCCCCAAGGAAGATCGCGAGCGGCTGCTCGCCGAGGAGGCCGAAGCCGCCGAGGAAGAGGCCGCGCTCCGTGCCGAGGAGGAAGAGGAAGGCGTCTCCCCCGGCGACGAGTACGACGCCGAGGACGAAACTGGCGAATCGCTGGTCGAGGAATTCGCCGAGGATGGCGTCGAGGAAATCGACACGTCCGAAAAGGACGATGTCGCGACGATCGAGGAAGGCCGCGTCGATGACGGCGACGACGATCACGGCGACGACATCAACGAGGATTCCGACGAGCAACCGCGCCGCCGCGGCAAGGGCCGGCGTCAGGGCGGCGGCAATCGCAGCCGCGCCAAGCAGGTCGATGAAGTGCGCGCCAAGCGCATGGCGCTGCGCCGCCGCTACAAGATCCAGGACGTTATCCAGCGCCGCCAGGTGCTGCTTGTCCAGGTCGTCAAGGAAGAGCGCGGCAACAAGGGCGCCGCGCTCACCACCTACCTCAGCCTCGCCGGCCGCTACACGGTGCTGATGCCCAACAGCAGCCACGGCGGCGGAATCAGCCGCAAGATCAGCTCCACGGGCGATCGCAAGCGGCTGAAGTCGATCGTCTCCGACCTCTCGCTGCCCAAGTCGATGGGCCTGATCGTGCGCACCGCCGGACTCGAGCGGACCAAGACCGAGATCAAGCGCGACTTCGACTATCTCGCCCGCCTGTGGGACGAGATTCGCGAGAAGACGCTGTCCAGCAGCGCGCCCGCCCTGATCCATTCGGACAGCGAACTGATCAAGCGCGCGATCCGCGATGTGTACAACCGCGAGATCGAGGAAGTCGTGGTCGAGGGCGAGGAAGGGTACCGCTCGGCCAAGGAGTTCATGAAACTCCTGATGCCCAGCCACGCGCGCAAGGTTAAAGCCTATTCGGACCCGGTGCCGCTGTTCCAGCGCTATGGCGCGGAAGACCAGCTGCGCGCGATGTACGACCCGGTGGTGCAGCTCAAGAGCGGCGGCTACCTGGTGATCAATCCGACCGAGGCGCTGGTGTCGATCGACATCAACTCGGGCCGCTCCACCAAGGAGCACGGGATCGAGCAAACCGCGCTCGCCACCAATCTCGAAGCGGCGCGCGAGATCGCCCGCCAGCTGCGCCTGCGCGACATGGCCGGGCTCGTCGTGATCGACTTCATCGACATGGAGTACAACAACAACGTCCGTAAGGTCGAACGGGCGATGAAGGACGCGCTCAAGAACGACCGCGCGCGGATCCAGGTCGGCCGCATCTCCGGCTTCGGGCTGATGGAGATGAGCCGCCAGCGTCTGCGCACCGGCGTGCTCGAAGCCACCACCCGCGAATGCCCGCATTGCGACGGCACCGGCCTCGTGCGCACGGCGTCGAGCGCCGGCCTCTCGGCGCTGCGGCTGATCGAGGACGAAGCGGCCAAGGGCAAGGGATCGCTGATCACCCTGTTCGCCTCTACCGAGGCGGCGGTGTATCTGCTCAATGCCAAGCGTGCGGACCTGGCGGAGATCGAGGACCGCTACGGCGTCAACGTCGAAGTCCTGCCCGAGGGCGAGGAAGAAGGCGCCAAGATGCGCGTCGCGAGCTCTGGCCCGCGCCCAACGCATGCGCCGAAGTTCGAGCCGATCGTCGAGGAAGAGGAAGAAGAGCCCTTCGTCGATGACGAGGACGAGGACGACGGCGAGGAGCGCGACAGCGAAGGCGCGCGCGAACAGGGCGAAGGGCAGAAGAAGCGCCGCCGCCGCCGCGGTGGGCGCGGACGCAACCGCGAGGACTCTGGCGACAGCGAGGAGGATACGGAGTCTTCGTCCGAGCAGTCAGCCGAGGCCGAGCAGGGCGAGCACGAGCGGGCCGAAAACGGCGGCCGGCCAAAGAAGCGCCGCCGCCGGGGCGGCCGCCGCAGGCGCGGACGCGGCCAGGGCGATTCGTCAGAGGCCATAAGCTCCGATGAAGCCGAGGCTCTCGCGGACACCAGCGAGCAGCTGCAAGACGACCTCGCGGTTGTCGCGGGCCCCGCGGACACACCCGTCGCACCCGAAGATGCGGCCGATCAGAAGCCCAAGCGGTCACGCCGCAAGAAGCCCGTTGACGAGACGCCTGGCGAACAGACGGGCGAACAGACGTCGGAGCAAGCGACTGCCAGCGAAGCCTCTGTTGCCGAACCGGCAGCGGGCGAGAAGCCCAAGCGTCAGCGCGCGCCGCGCAGCAAGAAGGCTGCCGGAGACGAGGCGGTTGAAGCGCCCGCAGCGGACGTGACGACTTCCGAAGCGAGCGCCGAAGGGCAGCCGAAGAAGCGTGCTCCGCGGCGCAAGAAGGCCGAGCCGGCGAGCGAGAGCGCAAGTGCCGATCCGGTCACCGCTCCCGCTGACGAGCCCGTCGAGACAGCCCCGGCGGCCAGCGATGCCGCGCCCGAAGAGGTCGCCCCAGAAGAGGCCAAACCCGCCCGCCGCGGCGGATGGTGGCAGCGCACTTTCGGCGACTGACCGCTTTACATTGGCCGGGAGGAGCGGCGCAGCGCGCCGTTCCTCCTGAGCCGACTGTCAGTCTACCTCGAACAGTCCCGCGAGCTGCTCGATGATCGTCCCGCCGAGCTGTTCGACGTCCATGATCGTCACCGCGCGCTTGTAATACCGCGTCACGTCGTGGCCGATGCCGATCGCCACGAGCTGGACGGGTGACTGCTTTTCGATCCAGTCGATCACCTTGCGCAAGTGCTGCTCGAGATAGCCGGCGCTGTTGACGCTGAGCGTCGAATCGTCGACCGGCGCGCCGTCCGAGATCACCATCAGGATGCGGCGATCCTCAGGCCGGCCAAGCAGGCGCTGGTGCGCCCACAGCAGCGCCTCGCCGTCGATGTTCTCCTTGAGCAACCCTTCGCGCATCATCAGCCCGAGGTTGCGACGCGCGCGGCGCCACGGCTCGTCGGCCTTCTTGTAGACGATGTGGCGCAAGTCGTTGAGCCGCCCCGGTTGCGCGGGCTTGCCGTCGGCGAGCCACAGCTCGCGGCTCTGCCCGCCCTTCCACGCACGCGTGGTAAAGCCGAGCACCTCGGTTTTGACCCCGCAGCGCTCGAGCGTGCGCGCGAGGATGTCCGCGCTGATCGCGGCGATCGAGATCGGCCGCCCGCGCATCGATCCCGAATTGTCGATCAGCAGCGTGACGATGGTGTCCTTGAACTCCTGCTCGCGCTCGATCTTGTAGCTCAGCGAATGGCCGGGGCTGATCACCACCCGGGCGAGCCGCGCCGCGTCGAGCAGGCCTTCCTCCTGGTCGAAGTCCCAGCTGCGGTTCTGCTGCGCCATGAGCCGCCGCTGGAGCCGATTGGCGAGGCGCGTGACGACGCCCTGCAGGCCGGTGAGCTGGCTGTCGAGATACTGCCGCAAACGGTCGAGCTCGTCGGCGTCGCACAGCTCGTTCGCCTCGATCACCTCGTCGAATTTCTCGGTGTAGGCCTTGTAGTCGAAGCCTTCGGGGATGTCGGTCCACGGGCGGTTGGGCCGTACGGGCATCATGCCCTCCTCGCCCTCGTCGCCCGGATCGCCTTCGGTTATCTCCTCGTCCGCGGCCATTTCGGCGTCGGAGTCGCCGGTGTCCTCGCCCTCGGTGGTCTCGCCGGCCATCTCGGTGGTCTGCGGATCGCCCTGGCCGGCCTCGTCGTCGCCTTCGTCTTCTTCTTCGCCTTCGGGTTCCTCGCCGTCCTCGCCCTCTTCGGGCAAGTCTTCCGGCAGGTCCGGCATCGTGAGCTCCAGGTGGCGCAGCATGTCGATCGCGAGGTCCTGGAACGCCTGCTGATTATCGAGCGAGAGCGCGAGCGCCTCGAGGTCGCCGCCGATGCGCTCCTCGATCCAGCCGCGCACCATGTCGACGCCTGCCGCCGCGCGCTCGGGCACGGCCTGGCCGGTCAGCTTCTCGCGCAGGATCAGCCCGAGCGCCGACTGGATCGGCACGTCTTCGGCACGCACCGCGCGGGCGACCGGGTCCGACGCCGCGCGCAGCTCGGTCGCCGCGTCGAGATTGGCGCGGATGCCACTATAGTTGTTCGACCCGAGCGCTTCATAACGCACCTGCTCCACCGCGTCGTAACAGGCGCGCGCGACCGGCTCGGCCGGCGCGTGGCGCGCGTGCATGCCCTCGTCGTGATGGCGCAGGCGCAGCGCGAAACTGTCGGCGAACCCGCGCGCCTCGCGCGCCTGGTCGGGCGGCACGCTGCGCCCAGGCAGCGGCACGCGAAAGCTCTTGCCGCGCGCGGCGGGCGCATCGGCGCTCCAGGCGACTTCGACCTCGGGCTCGTGCGCCAACGCGCGGCTGGCGCCGGTCAACGCATGCTTGAAGCGGTCGAGGGGGGTTTCGTCGGCCAATGCGCTACCGGATGATGCTCTGGCCGGTCTTGGCCCAGTCGGCCAGGAACCCCTCGATGCCCTTGTCGGTCAGCACGTGCTTGAACAGGCTGCGAATGACCGCCGGGGGCATCGTGGCGACATCGGCGCCGATCCGCGCGCTCTCGAGCACGTGGATCGGATGGCGCACCGACGCGACGAGGATTTCGGTCTCGAACGCATAGTTGTCGTAGATCAGGCGGATGTCGCGGATGAGGTCCATCCCGTCGAACCCGTTGTCGTCGTGTCGCCCAACGAAAGGGCTGACGAAGGTCGCCCCGGCCTTGGCCGCGAGCAGCGCCTGGTTCGCTGAGAAGCACAGCGTGACATTGACCATCGTGCCGTCGCCGGTCAGCGCCTTGCAGGTCTTGAGCCCGTCGATCGTCAGCGGCACCTTGATGCAGACGTTGTCGGCCAGCTTCCGGAGAACCTCGGCCTCTTTCATCATGGTCGCGTAATCGAGCGCGACCACCTCGGCCGAGACGGGTCCATCCACCAGGCCGCATATCTCCCTGGTCACTTCCATGAAGTCGCGGCCCGACTTGGCGATCAGCGAAGGATTGGTCGTCACCCCATCGAGCAGGCCGGTGGCGTTGAGATCCTCGATCTCGGCGGTGTCGGCGGTGTCGACGAAGAACTTCATGGAACTTTCTCGCAGCAGATTGCCCGGCGGCGGGTCGTGCTGGCCGCGGTATAGCGCAGCGGTGGTTCGCACAACCGGCTAGCGCCGGCATTTGTCTCAGACTGGCAAAGTGGTGAACCGCGCGCGGAGCGGCTCCGGTCAAGGTTGCGCGGGCGTGGCTGACGCGCGCGCAGGGTAGCGGACGGCATCGGCGAAATGCCTGACGAGCGCGACGTGCAGCAGCAGGTCTTGGGCCGCACCGCCGAGCTCGATCCCGTTCGCCTCGTCGCTGGGCTGGTGGTAGTGCGCGGCGAGAAACCGGTCGAGCGCGGCGGAATCGCCGAACGTGCTCGACACCTCCACCGCGGGGACATCGCGTTGCAGCAGCGCCCATCCGTCCTGACGGCGCAGGAACTCGCGCGCCAGCGCGGGATCGGCAAGCTTGCGACCCTGGGCGCGGATTGACTCTGCGATCGCGGGGTCCAATCGCGTGAGCCCCTGGCCGACGATGCCCACCGGCGCGCCGCGGGGAGCAATCGCGACCATGTCGAGGTTGAACGCGGCGACGATAGTGTCGAGCGGAACCGGGGGGTTCTGCGCGAACGCCTGCGCGCCGAGGAGGCCCCATTCCTCGCCGGTTGTCGCCATGAAGTAGACATCTCGGTCCATCCGGGGAGCGGCGGTCAACCGGCGCGCGAGCTCGGTCATCAAGGCCAGCCCGCTGGCATTATCGACCGCGCCGTTGCAGATGAGGTCGGTCGCCGGCGGCTGCGCGCATTGTCCGAAGTGATCCCAGTGGGCGAGTACCAGCACCGCACCGGCTTCCGGATGCCTGCCGGGCAGCTTGGCAATGAGATTGTGCGTCCGCACGCTGCCCGGCGTAGCGGTCGCCTCAAGCGTAACGGTGAGATCGAGCGGAACCGGAGCGAAGTCGCTCGCGGCGGCTTCGGCACG
>JBQCFR010000065.1:0-2116 GCA_051958885.1 Tsuneonella sp. | reverse complement strand
GGCGCCAACCCGACCGTCATCGCCGAAACGGTGGCGACGCCGCTCGAAGAGCAGATCAACGGCGTGGAGGGCATGCTCTACATGTCCAGCCAGGCGACATCGGACGGCGTTCTCAACGTGACGGTCACCTTCAAGCTCGGCACCGATCCGGATAAGGCGCAGCAGCTCGTGCAGAATCGCGTTTCGCAAGCCGAGCCGCGCCTGCCCACGGAAGTCCGTGCCCTCGGCATCACGACCGTCAAGAGCTCGCCCGACTTCATCATGGTCGTCAACCTCGTCTCGGACGGGGCAGACCACGACATCACCTATCTGCGAAACTATGCGACCCTGAACATCAAGGATCGGCTTGCCCGGATCGAGGGCGTCGGACAGGTGCAGGTCTTCGGCGCCGGCGACTAATCCATGCGCGTGTGGATCGATCCGCAGAAGGCGGCCGAGCATAATCTTGCCGCCAGCGACATCAGCAATGCGATCAGCTCCCAGAACGTCCAGGCCGCGGCTGGCATCATCGGTGCCTCACCCAGCCGGCCGGGCGTAGATCTGCAGCTCAACGTCAATGCTCAGGGCCGCCTGCGCACACCTGAGGAGTTCGGCAACATCATCGTCAAGACGGGCGCCAATGGCGAGATCACCCGCCTTCGCGACGTCGCTCGTGTCGAGCTCGGTGCGGAAGACTACACGCTGCGTTCGCTGCTCGACGGCAAGCCGGCCGTCGCCGTTGCCGTCCTCCAGGCGCCCGGTTCGAACGCGATCGAGATCGCGAACAACGTGCGCTCGACCATGAATGTGCTGCAGCAGGCCATGCCGGCGGGCGTCAAGTACGAGATCGTCTACGATACGACGAAATTCGTCCGCGCCTCGATCGAGAAGGTGATCGACACGCTGCTCGAAGCCATCGCGCTCGTCGTCCTCGTCGTCATCCTGTTCCTCCAGACATGGCGCGCCTCGATCATCCCGCTGATCGCCGTTCCAGTATCGATCATCGGTACCTTTGCGGTGATGTATGTCTTCGGCTTCTCGATCAACGCGCTTAGTCTGTTCGGGCTGGTGCTGGCGATCGGTATCGTCGTGGACGATGCGATCGTGGTGGTCGAGAACGTCGAACGCAATATCGAGAGCGGGCTCAGCCCGCGAGACGCCACCTACAAGGCCATGAAGGAAGTCTCCGGACCGATCATCGCGATCGCGCTGGTCCTCGTCGCGGTCTTCGTGCCGCTCGCCTTCATCTCCGGCCTGTCCGGCCAGTTCTATCGCCAGTTCGCACTGACGATCGCCATCTCGACCGTCATCTCGGCCTTCAACTCGCTCACCCTATCCCCGGCACTGGCGTCCCTGCTCCTGAAGGGCCATCATGCGCCGAAGGATCGGTTAACGAGGGTCATGGACGCGGTCTTCGGCTGGTTCTTCCGTGGCTTCAACCGGGCGTTCGGAGCAGGTTCGAAGTACTACGGCAAGGGCGTCGGCCGGCTGGTGTCGCGCAAGAGCATCGTCATGGTGGTCTATTTCGCGCTGGTGGGAGCGACCTACAGCCTATTCACAACGGTTCCAGGCGGTTTCGTGCCGTCGCAAGACAAGCAGTATCTGATCGGCTTCGCACAGTTGCCGGATGCCGCAAGCCTAGACCGTACGGAAAGCGTGATTAAGCGCATGACTGATATCGCGCTGAAGCAGCCGGGCGTCGCCAATGCGATCGCCTTCCCGGGCCTGTCGATCAACGGCTTCACCAATTCCTCGAACGCAGGCATCGTTTTCGTAACGCTGAAGGACTTCGATGAGCGTAAGACGCCGGACCTTTCGGGCGGGGCGATCGCCATGGCACTGAACCAGAAGTTCGGCGCCATCCAGGATGCCTTCATCGCCATGTTCCCACCGCCGCCGGTCAATGGTCTCGGTACGACAGGCGGCTTCAAGCTGCAGATCGAGGATCGCGCCGGCCTCGGCAACCAGGCGCTCGACCAGGCGGCCAAGGCAGTGATTGGCAAAGCTTACCAGACACCGGAACTCACCGGCATCTTCTCGAGCTTCCAGATCAACGTGCCGCAGCTCTTTGCTGATCTCGACCGCGCCAAGGCCGAGCAGCTCGGAGTCTCCGTCACCGACGTCTTCCAGGCGCTGC
>JBQCFR010000064.1:0-6120 GCA_051958885.1 Tsuneonella sp. | reverse complement strand
ATCGCCTATCGCGGCGAGTACATCTTCCGCAAGGAAGGGAAGAAGAAGTAAGATGGCCAAGCTTTCCCTCTTCGAGCGCCGCCGCCGCCGCGTGCGCAGCGCGATCAAGGCCCGCGCGGGCGATCGTCCCCGGCTCTCGGTGCACCGCACCGGCCGGCACATCTATGCGCAGATCATCGATGACAAGGACGGCCGCACCGTGGCCGCCGCGAGCACGCTGGGCACGAAGGCCAGCGGCGCCAACGTCGATGCCGCGCAGCAGGTCGGCAAGGACATCGCCGCCGCCGCCAAGCAGGCCGGCGTATCCTCCGTCGTGTTCGATCGCGGCGGGTTCCTGTTCCATGGCCGCGTCAAGGCGCTGGCCGAGGCCGCCCGCGAAGGCGGGCTGGAGTTCTGACTATGGCTGATGACACCAACACCGAGAACGCCGTAACTGCCGAGACCCAGAACGCGGTCGTCAACGAGCAGCCGGCGATCGCCGACACGCCGTCCGAAGCGGCCGACACCCAGTCGACCGACAGCGGCGATGCGGTGCAGCCGCGTGGGCGTGGCGGCGACCGGGGCGGCCGCGGCGGGGATCGCGGCGGACGCGGCGGGGATCGTGGCGGACGCGGACGTGGCCGCGGTGACCGTCGCGACAACCGGCGCGAGGAAGAAGACGACGGTATCATCGAGAAGCTGGTCCACATCAACCGCGTCTCGAAGACGGTGAAGGGCGGCAAGCGCTTCGGCTTCGCGGCGCTGGTCGTGGTCGGGGACGGCGCCGGCCGGGTGGGCTTCGGTCATGGCAAGGCGCGCGAAGTGCCCGAAGCCATCACCAAGGCGACCGCTGCCGCCAAGAAGAAGCTGATCCGCGTGCCCCTCAAGGAAGGGCGCACGCTGCACCATGACGGCAAGGGCCGCTTCGGCGCCGGCAAGGTCAACGTCCGCAGCGCGCCCGCGGGTACCGGCATCATCGCCGGCGGCCCGATGCGCGCGGTGTTCGAGAGCCTGGGCGTGCACGACGTGGTGACCAAGTCCGTCGGCACCAGCAACCCCTACAACATGATCCGCGCCACCTTCGCCGCGCTGCAGGACCAGACTTCGCCGAAGTCGGTCGCCCAGCGGCGCGGCAAGAAAGTCGCCGACCTGCTCGGTCGCGGCGGCGCGAGCCAGGCGGAGGCCGAGGCCGACGCCGCGGCTATCGCGGAGTAAGACAGATGGCGAAAATCAAGCTCAAGCAGATCGGCAGCCCGATCCGCCGCCCCGAGGCTCAGAAGAAGATCCTCGTCGGCCTCGGCCTCGGCAAGATGCACCGCGTGGTGGAGGTCGAGGACTCGGCCGAAGTCCGCGGCGCCATCGCCAAGCTGCCGCACATGGTCGAAGTGGTCGAGGGATAGCCCGGCCCACATCTCTCACGTGAGGCTTGCCTCACCAGCGCGACAAAAGCGAAAGCGAGTGCATTGACATGAAACTGAACGACATCCGCGACAACGAAGGCGCCCGGCATCGCAAGATGCGCATTGGGCGCGGCATCGGCTCGGGCAAGGGCAAGACCGGCGGCCGTGGCCAGAAGGGCCAGAAAGCGCGCTCGGGCGTCGCCGTGAAGGGCTTCGAGGGCGGCCAGATGCCGCTCCACATGCGGCTGCCGAAGCGCGGCTTCAACAACATCTTCGCCAAGGACTATGCCGAGGTGAACCTGGGCATGGTGCAGAAGTTCATCGATGCCGGCAAGCTCGACGCCGGCGCGGTGATCGACCACGCCGCGCTGCAGGCTGCCGGCCTCGCGCGCGGCGGCAAGGACGGCGTGCGCCTGCTGGGCAAGGGCGAGCTGACTGCCAAGGCCCAGTTCCGCGTCGCGGGCGCCAGCAAGGGCGCGCGCGAGGCGGTCGAGAAGGCCGGCGGTTCGGTCGACGTGATCGAGAAGGCCCAGCCCGAGCACGAGAAGAAGGCGGCTCGCGCCGCGGCCAACAAGGCCGCCAGGGCGAAGTAGCATTAACGGCAAGCGGGGGTTCGACATCCGAACTCCCGCTTCCTATGTAGCCGTCCTGTGCCGGGAGGGTCCGCTGCGAACCTCCGGCGCCACTACAGGAATACGAGCTTTCCGATGGCATCACGCGCCGACAATCTCGCCAGCAACCTGAGCCTCGCCAACTTCTCCAAGGCTACCGAGCTCAAGAACCGGATCTGGTTCACGATCGGTGCGCTGATCGTGTTCCGGTTCCTCAGCTTCGTGCCGCTGCCCGGTGTCAACCCGCTGGTGCTCGAGCAGCTCTATAGCCAGACCCAGGGCGGGATCCTGGACCTGTTCAACACGTTTTCGGGCGGTTCGCTCGAGCGCATGAGCCTCATCGCGCTCGGCATCATGCCCTATATCACCGCCTCGATCGTCGTGCAGCTCGCCGCGTCGCTCCATCCCGCGCTGGCGGCGCTCAAGAAGGAAGGCGCCAGCGGGCGGCAGAAGCTCAACCAGTACACCCGCTACGGCACGGTGTTCCTGTGCGCCATCCAGGGCTGGTTCCTCGCCTCCGGGCTGGAGGCCTATGCCGCATCGAGCGGACTCCAGGCGGTTGTCCAGCCGGGCGTGATGTTCCGCGTCGGCGCGGTCATCAGCCTCGTCGGCGGGTCGATGTTCCTCCTCTGGCTGGGCGAGCAGATCACCAGCCGCGGGATCGGTAACGGCGTCTCGCTAATCATCATGGCGGGCATCGTCAGCCGCTTCCCGACTTTCACCGCGCAGCTGTTCGAAGGCGGCCGTTCGGGTTCGATCGGGCCGTTCGCGATCTTCGGCTTCGTGCTGATGGTAGTCGGGCTGGTCCTGTTCATCTCGTTCATGGAGCGGGCGCAGCGGCGGCTGCTGATCCAGTATCCCAAGCGCGCGAGCGCAAAGGGCATGATGCAGGCGGATCGCAGCCACTTGCCGCTCAAGCTCAACACCGCCGGCGTTATCCCGCCGATCTTCGCCAGCTCGCTGCTGCTGCTGCCGCTGACCATCACCCAGTTCGCGGGGCAGTCGATCAATCCCGACAGCACCACCGGCTCGGTGATCAACACGCTCAACTTCTACCTGCGCCACGGCCAGCCGCTGTACATGGCGCTCTACGCCATCGGCATCATCTTCTTCACGTTCTTCTACACCGCAGTGGTGTTCAACCCCGAGGAAACGGCGGAGAACCTCAAGAAGAACGGTGGGTTCATTCCCGGCATCCGTCCGGGCAAGCGCACGCAGGACTATCTCGACTACGTGCTGACCCGGATCACCGTGATCGGCGCGATCTATCTCACGCTGGTTTGCGTAATCCCGGAATTCACGTTTACCGAAATGGGTATCCAGATGGTGATGGGCGGCACCAGCCTGCTGATCGTCGTCAACGTCACCGTCGATACGATCGCGCAGATCCAGTCGCACCTCCTGGCGCACCAGTACGGCGACCTGATCAAGAAGGCGAAGCTCAAGGGCCGCCTGCGCTGACCAGGCAAAAAGTCTCGGGGGACTTTCCGCAGTGAACATCATACTTCTCGGACCTCCCGGCGCGGGCAAGGGGACACAGGCGCAGCGGCTCGTCGACCACCACGGCATGCGCCAGCTCTCCACCGGCGACATGCTCCGCGCCGCGGTCAAGGGCGGCACGCCGATCGGGCTCGAGGCCAAGGCGGTAATGGAGCGCGGTGAGCTGGTCTCGGACGAGATCGTCTCGCGGCTTATCGACGCCGAGCTGACCGCGATGGGCAGCGACGTCGGCGCAATTTTCGACGGCTACCCGCGCACCGAGGCGCAGGCTCACGCTCTCGACGCGCTGCTCGCCGAGCACGGCCGCCAGCTCGACCACGTGGTCGAGCTCGACGTCGACGAGGACGCGCTCGTCGCGCGCATCACCGGCCGCTACACCTGCGCCGTCTGCGGCGAAGGGTATCACGACACCTTCAAGCAGCCCAGGGTTGCGGGCGTGTGCGACCGCTGCGGCAGCACCGAGTTCAAGCGCCGGCCCGACGATAACGAGACGACCGTGCGCACCCGGATGGCCGAATACCGCGCCAAGACCGCGCCGATCCTGCCGCTTTACGAAGCGCGCGGGATCGTCACCCGTATCGACGGGATGGCGCCGATCGACGAGGTGGCGGCCAAGCTCGACGCGGTGCTGGCGGGCTGACGCGGTTTCCTTTCGCCGCGCGCTCCGTTAGGATTGTGCGCGAGGGGGATAGACCGTCCATGTTGAGGTTCGCACTCGCGGCGCTTGCCGCCGCTTCGGTGGCAATCACCGCGCAGCCCGCTTTCGCCGAGGTCAAGGAGGCGGCCGCCGATCACTTCGTGGTCCGCGGCAGCGTCGACACCACTGCCGACAGCAAGGCCGCGTGGCTGGCGCTGATCGCACCGGCGAAATGGTGGGACAAGGCGCACACCTGGTCGGGCGACGCGGCGAACCTGACGCTCACCCCGCAGGGCGGCGGCTGCTTTTGCGAGCGCATCCTTGAAGACAACTCCGGCGGCAAGATCGGCCTTGCCGGCAGCGCGCAGCACATGAGCGTGCTGCAGGCGGAGCCCATGGCGGTGCTGCGCATGCGCGGAGGGCTGGGGCCGCTGCAGAGCGAGCCGGCGGAAGGCGTGCTGACGGTGACGATGAAGCCGATCGATGGCGGCGGCACGCGGATTGCGTGGGAGTACGTCGTCGGCGGGTACATGCGCTACGAAACGCCCAAGATCGCCAAGGCCGTCGACGCGGTGCTCGGGCAGCAGTTCGGCAAGCTTGCCGACTTGCTCGGGCGCGCCAATCGAACCGAGCCGGCACCCGCAGAGAAGCCCGATGGGGCGGCACCGAGCGACGCGGAACCGGCTTCCTCCGATGCCGCTCCCGAGCAGCCTGCGGCGAGCGATCCGGCCGCCGTCGGCGATGCGCTCGATGCGATGGCGGCCCAGAAATCGACACCGCCGAAATAGCCCTAGGCGGGTTGTAAAACCTCGCTAATGTGCGGCCCATCAGACGGAGCGCGAGTCGCCAGGTACGGCGCGCGCACGCCGGGTCGCATGTCACGCAAATACGGCCGGGCGCGATGCCCCGCCGCAGGAGGGGGTAAGCGACGATGGCGGTCCAAGATCACGTCACTTTCGAACAATTCATGGAAGGCGTGAAGCGCCGCAATCCGAACCAGCCCGAGTTCGTCCAGGCGGTCCAGGAAGTGTCGCAGGACATCTTCGATTTCATCGCCGACAAGGAAGAGTACCACGAGGCTCAGATTCTGCGCCGCATCGCGGAGCCCGATCGGGTGATCAGCTTCCGCGTGTGCTGGGAAGACGACAACGGCAACATCCGCGTCCAGCGCGGCTACCGCGTGCAGAACAACAACGCGATCGGCCCCTACAAGGGCGGCATCCGCTTCCACCCGAGCGTGACCGAGAGCGTGCTCAAGTTCCTCGCCTTCGAGCAGACCTTCAAGAACGCGCTCACCGGGCTGCCGATGGGCGGCGGCAAGGGCGGCAGCAACTTCAATCCCAAGGGCAAGAGCGTGCGCGAGATCATGCGCTTCTGCCAGTCGTTCATGACCGAGCTCTACCGTCACATCGGCGCCGACATCGACGTGCCGGCGGGCGACATCGGGGTGGGCGGGCGCGAGATCGGCTACATGTTCGGCCAGTACAAGCGCATCACCAACGAATTCACCGGCGTGCTCACCGGCAAGGGGCTCGAATACGGCGGATCGATGATCCGTCCCGAGGCGACCGGCTACGGCGCGGTCTATTTCCTCGAAAACATGCTCAAGCATCGCGGCGATTCGATCGAGGGCAAGACCGCGGTGATCTCGGGCTCGGGCAACGTCGCCACGCACGCGGCGGAGAAGAGCCGTCAGCTCGGCGGCAAGCCGGTGACGCTGTCGGATTCGGGCGGCGTCATCCACGATCCCGAGGGACTGACGCAGGAGAAGATCGACTGGGTCAAGGCGCACAAGACGCACCGCCGCGGCCGCATCAGCGTTTACGTGGGCGAGTTCATGGGCGCGAGCTTCCACGAAGGCAAGCGGCCGTGGGGCGTCGAGTGCGACGTCGCGCTACCCTGCGCTACGCAGAACGAGCTCAACGAGGAAGAGGCGCGCACGCTGGTGGCGAACGGCTGCCAGGCGGTGTCCGAAGGCGCCAACATGCCGACC
>JBQCFR010000063.1:0-5303 GCA_051958885.1 Tsuneonella sp. | reverse complement strand
GGCTATCGCGGCTACGAGCATTCCTGCTGCATCTCGATCAACCACGTGGTCTGCCACGGCATCCCTTCACCGAAAGTCCTCAAGGACGGCGACATCGTCAATATCGACGTGACGCCCTTGCTCGATGGCTGGCACGGCGACACCAGCCGGATGTACCTGGTCGGGGACGTGGCGCTCAAGGCGCGGCGGCTGGTCGAGGTCACGCACGAATGCCTGATGATCGGCATCGAACAGGCGAAGCCCGGCGCGCGGCTGGGCGACATCGGCGCGGCGATCCAGGCGCATGCCGAACAGTACCGCTACGGCGTCGTGCGCGAGTTTTGCGGCCACGGCGTCGGCCGCCTGTTCCACGACGCGCCCGAGGTCGTCCACGCCGCCAAGGCCGGCACCGGGCCCGAGCTCAGGCCCGGCATGTTCATGACCAACGAGCCGATGATCAACCTCGGCAAGCCGTGGGTGAAGCTGCTCGCCGACGGCTGGACCGCGGTGACCCGCGACAAGAGCCTGTCGGCCCAGTTCGAGCACTCGATCGGCATCACCGAAGACGGCTGCGAGATCTTCACGCTGAGCCCGAAGGGGCGCGACAAGCCGCCCTATTGAGCCATTCGCTTGGAGCCGAGACGTTCAAACAACTCCAGTTCGTCACCCCGGGCTTGACCCGGGGTCCCGCTTTCTTGGGCGCGACGCTCACGTCCCGCCCAGCGTGTCGAACAGATCGTCCCAGTCCGGATTGGTCTTCTCGACCAGCTCGATCTTCCAGTCGCGATGCCAGCGCTTGACGCGCTTCTCGTGGGCGATGGCATCCTCGATGGTGTCGAGACGCTCGGCCCAGACCAACCGGGTAAGACCTTCGCGGCGGCAGAACTCCGATCCCTTGCCTTCGCGGTGTTGCATGATCCGGTGTGCCAACGATGACGTCACGCCGACATAGAGCGTGCCGCGGTAGCGGTTGGTCATGATGTAGACCCAGCCACCGCGGGTTTCTCGATCCATGCCGAGGGTCTGAAGAAAAGCGGGACCCCGGGTCAAGCCCGGGGCGACGTGGGGTTTAGGATTCTCTTGCAGCCCTGATCGCCGCGCCGGCGGCGAACGGTGTGATCGCGCACAGCAGTAGGCTGATCGCGGCGCACAGCGCGAGGCCTGTCTGGTCGGGCCGCGATAGCGCGCCGGCGCCGAAGATCAGCAGCGGCACGGCGAGCGGGATCAGCAGCAAGCCGGCGAGCGCCGCTCCGGCGCGCAAGCCGACGGTCAGCGCGGCGATCAGCAGGCCGATCGCAGCGAGGCCGGGGGTGCCGGCGAGCAGGCCGAGCAGCAGCGCGCGCAAGGTTTCGCCGCTGAGGCCGAGCAGCCCGGCGGCGGGGAGGGCAGCGAGAAGCAGCAGTGGGCCGAAGCTCAGCCAGTGGGAGAGCATGCGCACGCTGAGCACCAGCTCCTCTGATATCCCGCGCAACGCGAACTGGTCGAAGAAGCCCGCCTCGAGGTCGGGCGCGATCAGCCGGTCGATCGGCAGGATCGCGGCGAGCAGCGCGGCGATCCACAACACGCCGCCGCCGGTGCGCGCGAGCAGCGGCGCGTCGGGTCCGATCGCGAATGGAAACAGCACCGCGACGGCGAGGAAGAACAGCACCGGCAGCAGCGGCCCGCCGCGGCCGTTTCCGAGGAGCAGCGCGAGATCGCGGCGGAGCAGGGCGGCCACGAGGGTCATGCAAGCCCCTCCCCTTCAGGGGAGGGGTTGGGGTGGGGGCTGTCCCCCGGCACCATGCCCCACCCCCTAGCCCCCTCCCCTGAAGGGGAGGGGGAGTAGTCCGCCAGCTCGATCCGCTGCAGCGCGGGGATGGCGAACGGCTGGTGCGAGGCGATCACCGCGATCCCGCCGCCCGCGCAGTGCGTGGTCACGCGCGCGCGCAGCGCCTCGGCGGCGGCGGAGTCGAGGCCGTTGAGCGGCTCGTCGAGCAGCCATGTCCCGCCGGCGCGGGGTGCCGACTGGAGGATCGCCGCGCGCTTGCGCTGGCCGGTCGAGAGAAATCGGACGGGTATATCGGATAAAGCGTTCAGTCCGACCGAATCGAGCGCTTCATTGACACCGTCGAGCGCGCGCCAGAACGCCAGCGCGGCGCCCAGCGGCAGGTGCTCGTCGAGCGGCAGGTTGCCGTCGAGCAGCGCCACGGGGCCGCTGCATGAGAGCGACCCGGCATAGGGCCGCAGCAGCCCCGCGAGGATCCGCAGCAGGCTCGACTTGCCCGTCCCGTTCGGCCCCGCCACCTGCAGCGCCTCGCCCCGCGCCAGCGCGAATGACAGGCCGCGGAACAGCAGGCGGTCGCCGCGCCGGCAGGCGAGGTCCGTGGCGGCGAGACGCGCGGTCATGCCAGCGCGATACGGCCTCGCCCGAATCCTGCCAAGCCCGCTTGCCAAGCGCCCGCGGCAGGTCCACACCGGCCGCCGCGGGTCGCCCCTTCGAGGGAGGGACCCATGCGCGAGACGAACCATCTCCTGCGCGTGCTCGGGACCGCGTTCGGCGTGGCCGCGGTGGTCGGCAGCGTCGTCGGTCAGGGCATCCTGCGATCGCCGAGCATCGTCGCCGAGGCCAGCAGTTCGCCCGCGGTGCTGATCGGCCTGTGGGCGCTCGGCGCCGGCGTCGCGCTCGTTAGCGCAATGGCCTTCGCCGAACTCGGCGCGGCGATCCCGCGGGCGGGCGGGCCGCTGGCGTTCATCCAGCGCGCGTACGGCCCTTCAAGCGCGGTCGTCGCCGCCCCGGCGCTGCTAGTGGCCTACCTTCTCGCGCAGGCCGTCGTCGTCTACGTGCTCGGCGAGTTTCTCGCGCGGCTCGGCGTCGGCGGCGGCCGGATCGGACCCGGCGGGCTGGGCATCGCCACGCTGGCGGTGTTCTTCCTGGTCAATGCCACCGGCACGCGCGCGAGCGGGGCGATGCAGGTCGTCCTGTCGTCGCTCAAGGGGCTCGTGCTGCTGGCGCTCGTGGTGCTGCTGTTCGCCCAGCCGGGAGTGCGCGCCGCGCCGGAAAGCGCCCCGCCGCCGCACGGCGCATGGGCCGCCTTCGGCACCGCGATGCTGGTGATCGTGGGGACTTACAACGGCTGGTGCGACGTGGTCTGCTACGGCGAGGAGATCGAGGACCCGGGGCGCTCGATCCCCCGCGCGTTGTTCGGCGGCATCGTCGGCGTCGCTGCGCTCTACCTGCTGGTCAACCTTGCGCTGCTGCACGTGATGACGCCGGCGATGCTGGCGAAGTCGGACTTCGCGGCGGCCGATGCCGCTCGCGGCGTGTTCGGCAGCCGGGGCGACACCGTGTTCACGCTGATCGGCGTGCTCTCGGTGGGCGCAATCGCCAACCTCGGGCTGATGACGACGAGCCGCCTGGCGCTGGCATCGGCGCGCGCCGGCATGCTGCCGCGCCGGTTGGCGAGCGTCACCCGGCTGGGCACGCCGCTGGCCGCAGTGCTGGCGATCTCGCTTGCCACAGCGGCGTTCCTCTATTCGGGAACTTACCTGACGCTGTCGGAGACCGGCATTTCGCTGATCCAGGCGATCTACGTCGCGGTGATCGCCGCCGTCATCGTGCTGCGCCGCAAGGAGCCTGAGCTGCCGCGGCCGTACCGGGTGCCGTTCTACCCTTGGCCGATTGTCGCCGCGCTGGCGATCAACCTCGCGCTGCTCGCCGTGTTCATCGTCCAGGACCCGTTGAACGCGCTGCTCGGCTTTGCACTGGTCGCGCTGCTGTCGGGTGGCTACCTGCTGTTCGGCAAGCGCGGCGCCGCCGTGCAGGACGAGAGTGCGGGAGCCGAGACCTGGCCGTTGCCGAGCTGACCAGCGAACAGAGAGACGCCGCGCTGGCCGAACTGCCCGGGTGGACCCTCGCGCGCGGCGGCAAGGCGATCGCACGGACTTTCACTTTCGGCGATTTCAACGCGGCGTTCGGCTTCATGACCCGCGTCGCGCTGCTGGCCGACAAGGCCGACCACCACCCCGAATGGTTCAACGTCTACAACCGGGTCGAGATCACGCTGACCACCCACGATGCGGGCGGGCTCAGCACCCGCGACGTGGCGCTGGCGAAAGCGATCGAGGCGCTCTGAGCAAATCACCTCCGTTCGTGTCGAGCGCAGGTTCGAGCGTAGCCGAGAACCGAAGTCGAGACGGCGGATGTCTCGACGGAGTTTATCCTGAGCGGCCGCGGCAGGCGGCAGCCGAAGGGAACTTCGTTCTCCGCTCGACACGAACGGAGCTTGGATGGTGCCACTCGTCGGCGGCTGACTACCGCCCCATCGGGCGCGACATCTGCCTCGCCTGCTTGCGCACGCGGCCCGGCATCCAGCGCGCGGCGAAGGCGATGCTGTAGGCGGTCTTGCCGACCAGCGTGTGCAGCTTGTTGCCATGCACCGCCTCCCACGCCGCCTGGGCGACTTCGCGCACCGGCGTAATTTCGAGCCCGGCCTGCTCCACGCGGGTGCGGATCGCCTCGTTGCTCGCCTGGTTCGGCGCGTGCTCGAGCAGCGGGGTATCGATGAACGCGGGGCACAAGTCGTGGACCTTGATCCCGAACTCGTCCCATTCGGCGTCGAGCGCCTCGGTCATTCCGCGCACGCCGAACTTGGTCGCCGAATAGACGCTTGCGCCGCCGGTGCCGTAGAGGCCCGCGGCGCTGGCGGTGTTGAGCAGGCACGATCCCGGCGCGGTCTTCTTGAGGTGCGGCAACGCGGCCTGCGCGCCCCAGAACACGCCCTTGAGGTTGATGTCGATGCAGCGCTCGATCTCGTCGGCCGAGTTTTCGCTGAGCGAGCCGCCGAGCGGAATGCCGGCGTTGTTCGCGACCACGTCGATGCGTCCGCCCGCGGCGGTCGAGAACGCGTCGAGCGCGGTGGTCCACGCAGCGCGGTCGCGCACGTCGAACTTGTGGCTGTAGACGAACCCGTTTCCGATCAGCCGCTCGGTCTCGCGCATCCCCTCGGCATCGATGTCGCCGAGGCCGACGAACCAGCCGCGCTCCCCGAACAGCTGCGCGATCGCGCGCCCGATGCCCGAGCCGCCGCCGGTGACGAAGATGGCCTTCCTGTCCGCCATTGCCCGCACTCCATTTCCCTTGGCAGAGCCGTTAGCGCGGCGGATGGCGAATTGCTACCGGTTGTCACTCGGCGGCCGCGAGCCCTTTCACGTGCTGCCCGCCCTCGACGATCTTGGCGGTCGATTGCGCGACCGCATCGCCGATCGGCTCGGCCCGGCCGCCCAGGCAAGTGGCGAGGAAGTTCTCCGCCACCGCGTTGAACGCGATGTTGTTCGCCGGTTTGGCG
>JBQCFR010000062.1:0-5886 GCA_051958885.1 Tsuneonella sp. | reverse complement strand
CTTGCGCAGCCGTTATCCAGGCTTCGACAGCTTCTCTGCGATGGTGCCGCTTGGCGGCGGACGATTGCTGGCGGCAAGCGACGCGGGGCACATGGCAGCCTTCGGCGAGCCAGGCCGCCAGGCTCCGGCCCCGCACATCGGCTGGTTCGCCGGGCGCAAGCAGCCGAACAAGTTCCTGGTCGACATCGAGGCGATGACGCGCGATCCGGCGACCGGGCGCATCTGGGTCGCCTACGAAGGGAGCAATGCGATCGTGCGCTTCGAATCCGACTTGACGCGCCCGCGCGGCGTGCGCCCGCCGGCGATGCGGGACTGGCCGGGAAACACCGGGCCCGAAACGCTCGTTCGCCTCCGAGATGGCCGCTTCATCGTCATTTCAGAGGCGCGCACCGACCGGCGCGCAAACGAACATCCGGCGCTGCTGTTCGCCAGCGATCCGGTCGAGGGCGGGGAACCGCTCCGCTTCCGGTTCGCCGCGCCCGGCAGATTTCGCGCGGTCGATGCCGCGCTGCTGCCCGACGGGAGGGTCCTGATCCTGCTGCGAACGTGGGACTGGCTGCCGCCGCGCTTCCGCAACCGTCTGGTGGTCGCCGACCCCTCTCAGATCGAGGCCGGCAAGGTGTGGACGGGAGTCGAACTTGCCCGCATCGAGGCACCGCTGCCGAGCGACAACTACGAAGGGCTGGCGGTGGAGGATGCCGGCGGCGGCGCGGTGGACGTCTGGCTTATCTCCGACGACAACAGAAGTTCGTGGCAGCGAGAACTCCTGCTCCATTTGCGCTGGCCACACGCATACGAAAAGGCCCGCGGAATCGCCGCGGGCCCTCATGTCAGCCGGTGAGGTACTGTCAGGCGGCCTTGGCGGCCTTCTTGAGCTCGCGCTTCACCTTGAGCGCGTTGGCGCTGAGCTTCTCGTCGCGGGTCTTGAGCAGCCAGTTGTCGAGCCCGCCGTTGTGCTCGACCGAGCGCAGCCCGTGAGTCGAGACGCGGAACTTGAAACTGCGGTCGAGCTTCTCGCTCAGCAGCGTGACGTTCTGCAGGTTGGGCAGGAAGACCTTCTTGGTCTTGTTGTTGGCGTGGCTCACGTTGTGGCCGACCTGACGGCCCTTGCCGGTGAGTTCGCAGATGCGCGACATGGGGGATCTCTTCGTAACTGGTTGCGGCGGTGCCGGAAAGCGGCGCGCATAGCGAGAGGCTCGCGAATCGTCAACAGCCTCGCTAGCTGCGCGGCATGACTCGCTGGCCGCTGCCCGAACCGATGCACCGTGCGCTCGCGCTCGCCCGCGAAGCCGCGGCGGCCGGCGAAGTGCCGGTCGGCGCGGTCGTGGTCAAGGGCGATGCGGTGATCGGCGAAGGCTGCAATGCGCCGCGCGGGACTTACGATCCGACCGCTCATGCCGAGATTGTGGCGATTCGCGCGGCCGCCGCGCACCTGGCGGACGAGCGGCTGACAGGCTGCGACCTCTACGTCACCCTCGAACCGTGCGCGATGTGCGCGGGCGCGATCGCGCATGCGCGGATTGCGCGCGTTTACTACGCCGCCGCCGACCCGAAGGGCGGCGCGGTCGCGCACGGCGCGCGGGTGTTCGATCAGCCGCAATGCCTGCACCGGCCCGAGGTCTACGCGGGTATCGGCGAGGACGAAGCGGCCGAGCTGCTGCGGGCGTTCTTTCGCGAGCGGCGATAGACTTTTCGGCGCGTCTAGAGCCCGCGCCAGATCCTCACCGGTCGATCGTCGGCGGGCCCGAAGCGCCGCTTGTCGCACCGCGTCGGCATGAAATCCTTCGCATAGCAGAGCCGCAGCTCCTCCAGCCAGCCGCGCTCGTTGACGGCCACGCCGATCGCGTCGGCGCGCCAGCCGCGGTTGGCGCTGGCGACCGCCCGGCGGACGGCCCCGGCGGTGAGCGCCGGATCGCGCGACAGGCGGTCGAGATCGGGGATGCGGAGGCCATTCCACAGGATGCGGATGATCTTGAAATAGGTCTCCGGCCGGCGGCTCATGCATGTGCCGTGCTTGGCCCACTCGCGCGCCTGGGTCGCCGGGAAGGGCATCGCGCACAAGTTGCGGCGGACCTCGGCGGGCGCGGGGCCGGGGCGAGCCGCGCACCACTGCGGCGACATCCCCTGCCCCTGCGGCCAGAGCCCGTGGACCACCAGCCCGAACCGGCCGTTCGCACCCGAGCACTGGATGCGGTCCGCCGCGCGCGTCTGGCGGCCGCGGCAGTATTCGGGCGACCAGCTCAGCGCGAGCGTATAGCCGGTGAGCGGCGCGCGCCGCGGCGGCCCGTCCGGCCGGATTTGCGGAACGCTCACCGTGGGCGGAACGCGGCACTGATAGGACTGCGCGCTCGCGGGTGTGTCGACCACCGCCAGCAGGAGCAGCAGCGCGCGCTTCACAGCGGCGTGAAGTCGAGCCCGATATCCGCCGCCGGCGCGCTCTGGGTCAGCCGCCCCACCGAGACGTAATCGACACCCGTGGCCGCCTTGGCCTTGATCGTGGCGAGATTGATCCCGCCGCTGGCTTCGATCGGAACACGCCCGCCGACCAGCGCCACCGCCTCGCGCAACGCCGGCGGGTCCATGTTGTCGAGCAGCAGCCAGGTCGCCCCGGCGCTGAGTGCAGGCTCGATCTGATCGACCCGGTCGACCTCGCAGATGATTTCGCGCACCCCCGCATCGACGGCGCGGCGCACCGCTTCACCCACGCTGCCGGCGACGAGTACGTGGTTGTCCTTGATCATCGCGGCGTCCCACAGACCCATGCGATGATTGCGGCCGCCGCCCATGCGCACGGCATACTTCTCGAGCATGCGCAGACCGGGAATCGTCTTGCGCGTGTCGAGCAGCGTGCATGCCGGATTGTCCATCGCGCGCACGTACGCGCGGGTGAGCGTGGCGATGCCCGAGAGATGCTGGACGGTGTTGAGCGCGCTGCGCTCGGCGGTGAGCATCGCGCGCGCGTTGCCCGCAAGGCGCATCAGGTCGGCGCCGGGCTCGACCTCCGCGCCGTCCTCCACCAGCACTTCGATCTCGATCGAAGGGTCCAGCGCGCGGAAGAACGCCGCGGCGATCGGCACACCCGCGACGACGATCGCGTCGCGGCTGTCCATCACGCCGGCGAACCGCGCATCGCGGGGTATCACGCTCTCGCTGGTCACGTCGCGCCCGCCGCCTGGCAGCCCAACGCCAAGGTCCTCCGCGAACGTCTCGCGGACGAAGCGGTCGAGGTCGAAGCCATCGAGCTGCCAATTCAAAAGAAACCTCCGTTCGCCCTGAGCTTGTCGAAGGGCTGTTCTCCACTTCCAGCGTCGCGCTAGAAGAAAAAGCGGTCCTTCGACAAGCTCAGGACGAACGGCTTGATGAGGTGAGCCCTAGTGCACGAACCGCGCCACTACGTCGCGGTAGCTGCGGCTCACTTTCACCTCGGCGCCGCTGTCGAGCACGAGGAAGCATTCGCCGTTGGTGTGCGGCTTGACCTGGCGCACCTGGTCGAGGTTGACGATGGTCGAGCGATGCACGCGCTGGAACCGGCGCGGGTCGAGCCGGCGTTCGAGGTCCTTCATCGTCTCGCGCAGGATCAGCGAATTGTCGCCGGTGTAGATGCACATGTAGTCGCCGGCAGCCTCGATGTGCTCGATCGATTCGACCTCGACGCGGAAGATCTGCCCGCGGTCCTTGATGTTGATGAGCTTTTCGAACCGGTCGGCGCTCTCGCTCTCGCTTTCGGCCTCCACGAACTCCTCCGCCGCCTCGGGAGCGACTTCGCTCAGCACGCTCATGAGCTTCTCGGCGTCCTCGGCCGACTTCTTCTCCGCGAGCCGCACGCGCACGCGCTCTATCGTGTCGGCCAGCTTGTCCTCGTCGACCGGCTTCATCAGGTAGTTGACCGCGTTGGCTTCGAACGCGCGAATCGCATGCTCTTCAAAGGCAGTGACGAACACGAACAGCGGCGGCTCGATCTCCATCACCCCCTTGACCACGCTGAAGCCGTCGAAGCCGGGCATCTGGATATCGAGGAACACGAGGTCGGGCTTCTCGGTCTTGATCGCGCGGATTGCCTCGCGCCCATTGGCGCAGGTGCCGATGATCTCGACATCGTCGAACTTCTCGAGCCGGAGCTGGAGCCCCTGGATGGCGAGCTTCTCGTCATCGACGATGATCGTGCGGATGGTCATGTGGTGCTTCCGATCGGGCGCTGGTCGCGCATGGGGATGATGCTCGGCAGCGCCGCGGGTTTCGCGGACGCTGGCGCGGGCTGCGGCTTTTCAGCCGTTTCGTGAGGAATCTCGATGATCACTGTGAACCCGCCTTCGGGCGGCGTGCGAATTTCGAAACGGTGATCGTCTCCATAGGCTTGCGCCAGGCGATCGCGGATATTGGCCAGCCCGACACCCGTCGAGACCGGCCGCCCGCGCCCCTTGGCGGCGGCCGGCACGCTGGCGGGAGCCGCGCCATTGCGCAATCCCGGGCCGGTGTCCGACACGGCCACCCGCAGCCGCCGTCCGACGAGTTGCGCCGCAATCGAGATGCGCGCGCCTTCTTCCTGCGGACTGACGGCGTACTTGATCGCATTCTCCACCAGCGGCTGCAGCAGCATCGATGGCAGCGTGGCGTCGGCGGCATCGGGCTCGATGCGGAACTCGGTCCGCAGCCGTTCCTCGAACCGCATGCGCTCGATGTCGAGATAGAGCTGCAGCGTCTCGACCTCCTGCGCGACCGACACCTTGCCGCTGGGCTGACTCACCAGCGTGTGCCGCAGGAAGGAGGAGAGCCGCGTGAGCATCGCGTTGGCCGGCTCGGTCTGCTTCAGCAGCACCAGCGTGCTGATCGAGTTCAAGGTGTTGAACAGGAAGTGCGGGTTGAGCTGGTAGCGCAGCATCGCGAGCTGCGCGCTGGTCGCCTGCGCCTCGAGCCGCTCGAGACGGTCGGCCTGCTCCTCGACCTGGAGGAAGAAGTTGATCGCGTAGTAGAGCCCGGTCCAGGCGCCGAGCAGCGCGAGCGGGAAGATGAAGATGCCGACGAACAGCTGCGCGAAGCTCGAATCGCTGTCCGGCCGGTAGAGTCCGATCACCCAGGCATCGACCGAGGCGTAGAAGCTCACCGCCACCGCGAGCACGAGCGTCGTCGCGCCCCAGGTGATCAGCGGCTTGCGGTTGATCAGCTCGCGGTAGATCACCGACAGCACCAGGCTCAGCGCGAAGCCGGTAATCGCCTCGATCACCACCAGCACCTGGAACGACCACGACTGACCGTTGGCGAGCGAGGACACCCCGCGCAGCATCATCGCGCCGCCCCAGCCGACGAACTGGAGATTCCAGAACGCGCGGTTCTTCTCGGCGAAGAACGGCGTCGGGCGGAAGGGCAGCATCGCCATGGCTCGCCCCTAAACTAATAACGCAGCGGCGTCAGACAAGTTTTGGCCTCCGCGCCGCCATGCGCTATCGTGCGCAGCAAAGGAGAAAGGCGATGGACGTCAGCGAAGACACCCTGCACGGCGCGGCCGAGCGGGCGAAGTTCACCGAGATGAAGCAGGGCACACAGGAAGACTGGGCGATCATCGGCGGCCACTTCCGCGAATTCGCGCACGGCCTGGCGGACCGGGTGCTCGCTCACCTGCGGCTGCTCGACGGCGACTTCGGCGGCTTTTCGGTCGACCGGCTCACCCACTCGCTGCAGACCGCCACCCGTGCGCACCGCGATGGGCGCGACGAGCAGTACGTGGTGATGGCGCTGCTGCACGACATCGGCGACACGCTGGGGACCTACAACCATCCCGAAGTCGCGGCGTCGATCATCAAGCCGTTCGTCACCGAGGAAGTGCACTGGATCTGCCAGAACCACGGCCATTTCCAGGGTTACTACTACTTCCACTACCTCGGCATGGAT
>JBQCFR010000061.1:0-7574 GCA_051958885.1 Tsuneonella sp. | reverse complement strand
GATCGGGTCGCGCTGCGCCGACAGCAGAACCAGCGCCAGCAGCAGGAACACGCGCTTCACAGCGGGCTCACGGTGAAAATCTCGTCGGGCCGGTAGCCGAGGCCGAACAGCATCCGCAGCGCGATCAGCAGGACGACCGCGGCGAGCACCACCCGCAGAACCTCGGGCTTCGCCTTGCCCGCGACCTGGGTGCCGAGCTGCGCGCCGAGCACCGAGCCGAGCAGCAGCAGCGCGGCGAGCACGAGATCGACCGCCTTGGTGGTGAGCGCGTGCATCATGGTGGTCGCCATGGTGACGAAGGTGACGTTGAACAGGCTCGTGCCGACGACGACGTTCGCGCTCATCCCCAGAATGTAGAGCATCGCGGGGACCAGGATGAACCCGCCGCCGACGCCCATGAGCATCGTCAGGATGCCTACCGCGGCACCGAGGAGCAGCGGCGCAAGCGGCGAGATGTAGAGACCGGAGCGATAGAACCGCCATCGCCCCGGCAGCGCCGCCACGAGCGGGTGGTGCCGGCGCTTGGCCGCGCGCGGGACCGCGCCCTGCTTGAGCGCGCCGAGCGACTGGAGCGCCTCGCGCATCATCATCGTGCCGATCGATCCAAGCAGCACGACGTAGAGGATCGAAATGACCACGTCGATCTGCCCGACCGACTGGAAGAAGCGGAACAGGATCGCCCCGATCCCGCTGCCGATGATCCCGCCTCCCACTGTGACGGCGCCCATCTTGTAGTCCACCCCGCCGCGGCGATTGTGCGCCAGTACTCCCGAGACGCTCGCGCCGGTCACCTGGGTCGCGGCGGAGGCTGCGGCGACCGTCGGCGGCACGCCGTAGAAGATCAGCAGAGGGGTGGTTAGGAAGCCGCCGCCGACCCCGAACAGCCCCGACAGGATGCCCACCACCGCGCCCAGTGCAACGATGAACAGCCCGTTGACCGAAAGGTTGGCAATCGGGAGGTACACATCCATCGCGCCGCCCTATCTCAGGGCAAGGGCGGATTGAAGCGGCAGCGGCTAGAATCCGGTCGAAACGGTGAGCGCGGGTCCCGATCGCGGCTCGGCGCTGCCGGCGACCCGCCAGCGGTACCCCGCCTCCACCGCAACGCGGTGTCCGCCCACCGGGATTTCGGCACGGGCGGACGGCCCGAGGTCGAGTGCGCGCGCCCCGCGCTGCGCCCCTCCCCAGACCCCTCCTCCGACGCGCATGGCCGCGCCGCCAAGGGTGCCGATGTGGCGATCCACGCGCAGCTGACCGCTCACGAACGCCGTGCGGTTCGCGCCCGCCACGTAGCCGCCCGCGAGATAGGCCTCGGCGCGCAAGTCGAACGGCAAGGCAAGCGGCGCCAGTTCGCTCACCGCGAGCACCGCAGGGACGACTTCGGTGCGAGCCGCACTTTCGACGAGGCGCATTTCGGCTTGCACGGAAACCGGCAGGCGCGGGGCCGGCCGGGCCGCCAGGCCAAGCGCCGCGTGTCGATCCGGGAGGCGGTCCAGCGCACTCGAGACGCGAAGATAGGCCGCCGGGGCATGCGTATCGGAAGCCAGTCGGTAGCGCAGGACTGCGCCTGCCTGGCTGGCGCCATAGCGGCCACCGAATGCGCCGGGCGCGAGAGCACTAGACGAGCCGGGCCGGTAGAGCAGCCAGGCGTCGCCGGACCAGCGCGAGGCGGTCTGGCGCGTTTCGTGCCGCAGTCCGAGCCCTGCGACGGGAAACACTGCATCGCGAACGGGAACAGCGGAGAAGGCCGGCGATCGCGCGGTCGAAGGGGCACCGGGAGGCGGCATGAACGGTTGCGGCGAACTGCCCGCCAGTGCACCCGCGATAGACGGCGCAATCGCCGCAGCAATGTGCATCCTCGCCGGCCGCTCCGGGATGACCTCGGTCTCGCGTTGAACCGGGAGCACCGCGGCCTGTCCTGTAGTCGGCGAACGCGTTTGGGCCTTGCTCGCGATAGTCGCTTGCACCGGTGGAACGAGCTCCTCGCTTGCGGCCGCCAGAGTCGCCAGCGGCGATTCCCACAGCGCCGCGCGCAGGCCAATCCACACCGCGAAGACCGCGCCGAGCGCGACGAGCGGCTGACCCCGGCGGCCTGCGCGCAGGATCATACGGTCCATTCGGGGTGCCCAAGCGCCGGATGGCTGTGATGCGCGGTCTTGTCCCACAGTAGGCGCTGCCCGGCCAGCACGGCGATGTAGGAGGCGATCGCCCGCCGGCCGGCCATGATCGCGATGAGGTTGGCCAGCGGAATCCGCAGCACCGCGCGAATGCCTTCTGCGGGCCCGTATTCGCGCGCGGTGAACGCGAACCGCCATACCGCGCGCCACGCGAAGCTCGCTAGGTTCGCCAGCAGCAGCGCATCGATCAGCGGCGAGCGGGCGAGCGGCACCGGGTATCCCGCCCAGCCGAGCACCCAGCCCAATCCCGCCAGCAGAAGCAGCAGGTAGGCAGCCGCGAGCACGATCGCGCTCAGCGGCCCCTGCCGGTCGCGCAGCCGCATCCATGTCTCGGCCGGGCGGCGGCTCCAGCCGAGCCGGTCCCAACCCTGGAAGGCGATACCGTGCACCCAGCGCGTCTTCTGCCGCACGGCATGATCGAGCCGCGCGGGGAAGCACGCCCGGGTCGCGATGAGCCGTCCCGCCGCATCGCGGTAGCGAAGGAAGCGCTGGCGGCCGCCGAGCGCGGCGATACCGAGCCCCAATTCGTAATCTTCGGTCAGGCATTCGGCGGCGAACGGCGCGGCGGCGCCGCGCATCTCGGCGAGCCGATCGAGCATCGGGCGGGCGAGCGCGCAGCCGACCCCGGCCGACGGAATGCCCGCCCCGAGCGCATCGCGCACGACGAGAGTCTTGCTGTGGCTCTCGCAGAACTCTTCGACGTAGTGCCCCGACACCCACCGCGCGCCATCGACCGGGACCGGAAGCACCGGCAATTGAGCGAGGTCCGCGCCGCCGATCGTTTGATCGAGCAGCGCGAGCGCGGCGGGGTCGACCATGTCCTCGGCGTCGTGCAGCACGATCATGCGGAACGACCGGCGCTGCCGCTCCTCGTCGCAGCAAAGCGCGGCGAACAGGCGGTTGAGGCAGTCGGCCTTGGTGCTTGGTCCGTCGCGGTCGTGGATCACCAGCCTGAGCCGGCAATCGCCCTCGGCCGCGCTCACCGCCGCGACGGTGGTGGGGTCATTGCGATAGCAGCCGATGTAGAGCCGCAGCCCTGCCTGCGGCCAGGCCTTGAGCAAGTGGGTTATCGTGGCGCCGATGACCTCCGCCTCGGCCCAGGCGGGAATGAACACCGCCACCGGACCCTCGAGCGGCGTCGCGGGCGAGCGGGCCGTGCGCGGAGTTCGCGCGCGCCCGGTCAGCCTGAGCGCAATCCATGCGAAATCGACGGCGAGCTCGTCGATCGCGCTCAGCAAAAAGAATACCCCTGCAAACAGGAGCAGTTCGTGCTGGACGAGCGCGAGCGCCTCCAACGGCCAAAGCGTAGCTTGAGACAATTGCGACCCCCCGCTCAAGTGCGGGATTATCCAAAGGAAATTAGGCTTGCAATCGAATAGTGAGCGGGCGCTATTCGTTAAATCAGGACAGCCGCAAACGATTGCGCGGGCGCATGATGAGGCGTTTCGTATGCGCCCATTCGCTCTTGTTCGCGCGAGCCGTCCCCCTTGCATCGCCGGCCGCGAGCCCGCAACGCAGCCCCATGCCCCGGCAACGCTATTCCGTCCGCGACGCACTCGCCCCGGTCCGCGCGCTGTTCGTCAGCGACGCTGCCGGGGGGATCCTCCTCATCGCCGTCGCGCTCGCCGCAATGGCAGTCGCGAACTCGCCGCTGGCCGGTGTTTACGAGGCGGCGTTTCATGGTCCGCTGCGCTGGACGCCCATCCCCGAACTGGCGAATGCCCACTTTTGGATCAACGATGGGCTCATGGCGGTGTTCTTCTTCGTCGTCGGCCTCGAAGTGAAACGCGAGATGATCGAAGGCCAGCTCGCCAGCGCGGAGCAGCGGAGGCTGCCGGTCTTCGCCGCGGCGCTGGGCATGGCGTTCCCGGCCGCGGTTTACCTGCTCTGCGCGGGGGCCGCGCCGGGCCTCGCGCGGGGGTGGGCAATCCCCGCGGCGACCGACATTGCCTTTGCAATGGGCGTGCTCGGGCTGCTCGGGAGCCGCGTGCCGGCGAGCCTGCGGCTGCTCCTGCTGACGGTCGCCATCGTCGACGACATCGGCGCGGTGCTCATCATCGCGGTATTCTACACGGCCGAGCTTCAGCTTCCCTGGCTGCTCGGCGCGGCGATCGTGCTCGCCGCGATGATCGCGCTCAATCGCCTGCGCATCGCGCATGCCTGGCCGTTCGTAGTGCTGGCAGTGGTGCTGTGGTACTGCGTGCTGCATTCAGGGGTGCATGCGACGATCGCCGGCGTCGCCGCGGCGCTGACGATCCCGATGGTCGGCCGGGGCGACGACACGATGCTCGAGCGGATCGAGCACACGCTCGCGCCGTGGAGCGCCTACCTTGTCATTCCGCTGTTCGGGTTCGCCAACGCCGGGGTGAACCTCGCCGGCTTCGGGCTCGACCACCTGCTCGCACCCCTGCCGGTGGCAATCGCCGCGGGATTGGTGGTGGGTAAGCAGGCGGGCATCTTCTCCGCCATCTGGATTGCCGACCGCACCGGCTTCGCGCCGCGGCCGGAGAACGCCGGCTGGCCCGCGATCTGGGGCGTGAGCGTGCTGTGCGGCATCGGTTTCACGATGTCGCTGTTCATCAGCGAGCTCGCCTTCCCCGGTTCGCGCCTGCTGGTCGAGGAAGCCAAGATCGGCATCCTGCTCGGCTCGCTGATCTCGGCCGTGCTCGGCTACGCGCTGCTGCGGCTGGTGACCAACCCGGGTGCGCCGGAGTAAACCAGGCGCTTACCAGGCGCCGGTGTTCTCCATGCTGGCCCACGGCTCGGCGGGCGGCAGCTTGCCGTCCTGCAGCAGCTCGACCGAGATCCCGTCGGGCGACTTGACGAAGGCCATGTGCCCATCGCGCGGCGGGCGGTGGATCGTGTGGCCCGCGTCCTTGAGCCGCTGGCAGGTCTCGTAGACGTTCTCGACCCGGTACGCGAGGTGGCCGAAGTTGCGTCCGCCGTGATACGCCTCGGCGGCGCTGCCGTCTTCGGGCGGCCAGTTGTACGTCAGCTCGACTTCGGCGAGCCCTTCCTGTCCCGGCGCGGCGAGGAAGATCAGCGTGAAGCGGCCCTGCTCGCTGTCGAACCGCCGCACTTCTTCGAGCCCGATGAGCTTGAAGAACGCGACCGTCGCCTCCGGATCGGTCACCCGGATCATTGAGTGAAGATACTTGACCACGTGCGCCTACCTTTCCTGCGAACTCGGCTCGCTTCGCCGCGCCAGCCCGACCACCAGTGCGATCAGCGGCGGCACCAGCACCAGCGACAATACCACCTTGGCGAGCATCTGGCCCAGGATCAGGTCGCGAATGGGAAACTGGCCATAGAATGCCAGGCTTATGAAGATGACGGTATCGACCACCTGACTGAGCGCCGATGCGATCGCCCCGCGGATCATCATCCACACTTGGCCATTGGTTTCGGTTTCCGCCTTCCCGCGCAGCGCCGAGAACAGCCAGACGTTGAGGAACAGCGACACGCCGTACGCAACCGGGCCCGCCGCCATGATCCGCGGGGTCGAGCCGAGCACCCGCTCGAACGCAGCGAGGTTCTCCGCCGGCATATCCGGCGATGGCGGCAACGCGAGCACCAGGAAGATCAGCAGCACCGAAGCGGCCAGTGGGACAAAACCCCACAGCACCATCCGGTCCGCAGTTTTGCGGCCGTAAAGCTGGGCGACGCTGCTCGAGAGGACAACCAGCGAGAGGAAGGCAAAGATGCCCGCCTCGACGGCCAGCTTGCCGAACAGCGAAACCTGCTTGAAGCCCAGCACGCCGGCGATGACCGTCATCCCTCCGTAGAGGATGGCGATAACGAACAACGGACGGGGAATCGAAGGCGGCGCGGGATCGAGCATCGCAGCGCCCCTATGCATTCCCCGGGTAAAAAGGAAGCGGCCCGACGC
The DNA here is from genome assembly GCA_051958885.1 of Tsuneonella sp. Lineage (GTDB taxonomy): Bacteria > Pseudomonadota > Alphaproteobacteria > Sphingomonadales > Sphingomonadaceae > Tsuneonella. The sequence continues at coordinate 1,508 of JBQCFR010000061.1, read as the reverse complement.
GGCGCGGCTTGAGCGTTTGACTGCGCACCCGCAAAAGGCCACTAGCGCGCGCCGCGCACAAACCGGTTTCATCTGCAATCGTTCGAAGGGCCGCATGCCGCCAGTCGTCGCCAGCCTGCTCGGGATCGTCGCGATCCTTGCCATCGCGTTCCTGCTGTCGGTGGGCAAGCGGCGGATTCGCCTGCGCGTGGTCGGCGCCGCGTTCGCGCTGCAGGCTGTGATCGCGCTGATCGTGCTGCGCACACCGTGGGGCGTCGCCGGAATCCAGGCGATGTCGAACGGGGTCGCCGCGCTGCTGAGCTACGCGAACGAGGGCACCGCGTTCCTGTTCGGCGCCGAGAACCCGCTGAAGAACACCTTCGCACTCGGCGCGCTCCCCGTGATCGTGTTCTTCGCCGCGCTCGTCTCGATCCTCTACCACCTGCGGATCATGCAGCTTATCGTCCGCTGGGTCGGCGGCGCGATCGGCTGGGTTACGGGCATCAGCCGGGTCGAATCGCTTGGCGCGGCGGCGAACATCTTCGTTGGCCAGAGCGAAAGCCCGCTGGTGGTCCGCCCTTACCTCGCCGCGCTGAGCCCGAGCGGGCTGTTCACGCTGATGACGGTCGGGATGGCGGGCGTGGCGGGCACGATCCTCGCCGCCTACGCGGGTTTGCTCGGCGAGAGGTACCTGCCATTCCTGCTCGCCGCCGCGTTCATGTCCGCCCCCGGCGGCATCGTCATGGCCAAGATCATCATGCCCGACGAAGACGATGCGGCTCCCGAAGCGGAGGGCAAGATCGTCCTCCCCGATACGCGGATCAGCGCCGAGGGGCCGGCGGCGATCGTCGAGGGCGGCAAGCCGCACGAAGTCGAGCTCGCCGAAACCTTCGAGGAAGGCCAGAAGCCGGCCAACATCATCGAAGCCGCCGCGCAGGGCGCGCAGACCGGCGTCAAGCTCGCGGTCGCAGTCGGTGCGATGGTGCTCGCGTTCGTCGCGCTGGTGGCGCTCGCCAACGGGCTGCTCGGCTGGATCGGGCACCTGTTCGGGCAGGACCACTGGAGCTTCCAGGCGGCGCTCGGCGCGGTGTTCGCGCCGGTCATGTTCCTCATCGGCGTGCCGTGGGACCAGGCTCCGGCGGCGGGCGGCCTGTTCGGCACCAAGGTCGTGCTCAACGAATTCGTGGCCTTCATCGACCTGGGTCAAATGGGGCCGGACGTGCTCGCCGACCGCAGCCGCGCGATCGTCACGTTCGCGCTGTGCGGGTTCGCCAACTTCTCCTCGATCGCGATCCAGATGGCGGTGACCGGTGGGCTCGCCCCCAACCAGCGCCCGGTGATCGCACGTCTCGGCCTGCGCGCGCTCGCGGCGGGCAGCCTGTCCAACCTGATGAGTGCCGCGCTTGCCGGCCTGTTCCTTCCCTACTGAGTCGCACCATGTCTGACATCGCCACCGTATCGATCGCCCGTCCGCTCACCGAAGTCGCCGAAGAGCTCGGCAAGAGCTTCGAGGAATACGGCTTCGCGGT
>JBQCFR010000060.1:0-8612 GCA_051958885.1 Tsuneonella sp. | reverse complement strand
CGGGCGGGGCGACATGGTGGTCGAGATCGTTGTCGAGACCCCAACCAAGCTCACCAAGGCGCAGCGCGAGATTCTCCAGCAGTTCCGCGAAACCGAGACCGGCGACGAATGCCCCGAAAGCCGCGGCTTCTTCGAACGCCTCAAAGGCGCGTTCGGGGGCTGAGCGCCCTTCAAACTGAACCACACCCGTTCGTGTCGAGCTCAGTCGAGACACGCTGCGCCACCCCGCGGTATCTCGACTGCGGACTGCGTCCTCCGCTCGATACCAAAGGGGAGGGAACGGGTTAGTTGGCCTTTGCTTCGACTTCCTGCCTGATCCGCGCGAGCATCCCCCGATCCGCGGTCAACCGCCCATCCTCTTCGTCGAGTATCGCCAGGAAGGCCTGCCGCTTGAACTCCGCCAGCTCAACATCCGAGAAGTCCCCCACCGTCGAGCACACGATGTCGATCATCCGTTCGGCGCCGTGCAGGCGGCCCCAGAGGTAGTCGTTCTCGCGGTAGGCGCGGCTGAAGAACGCGCCGAAATTGTAGAATTCGGTGCCGCGCAGGGTCGCGCGCGTGCCGCCGGCGCGGATCGAGCGCGCATCGTCGGGGCTGATCCGGTCAACCTTGACCGGGTCGAACTCGGTCAGGTTCTCGTTGCGCAGCAACGGCAACGTGGCGACGTCGTAGAACGGAAAGCCGAGATAGGCGAGCAGCACTCGCCGGCGCAGCTCCTTGGGCATCTGCCCAAGAGCCTCGGCGAGCATCTCCTCGGCCTGAGCGTCGATTTCGGGCAGCAGGCGGCGCTCGGCGAGCATGTCGAGCACCGGGCCCGGCGCTTCCATCACCCGTTCGGCGAGCGCGGTGAACTCGTCTCCGAGCGCGCCCACGCCCTCGACCGGGAAGTAGAGCGCGAGCATCCGGTAGACCGCGTCGCGCGCGCCATCGAGATCGGCCGGTGCGATGTCCGGCACCGCCTCCCACTCGCGCGACAGGCGGCGCGCGATCAGCCGCAGCCGGCGCACCCGAAACGCCACGTCGTGCGCGCGCATGAACGCGATCGCCTCGGCGCTCGCACCGCCGCCGGGCGCAGCAAGCGTCTCGAGCCCGCGCGCGGCCAGTTCCTCGCGCAGGCGCGCGTCGATCGGCTCGGCGTCGGGCAGTTTGAGCGCCGGGGCGGCCTCGAACACCGTCTGCGCCAGCTTGGCGACAATCCCGGCGAACTTCGCCTGCGCGTAGGACTGGAACGCGTAGCCGGCCTTGTCCGCGGCTGCCTGCTGCGCCTTGGCGCGCCAGGCGGCGAGCCGCTTGGGGGTGGGGCTATCCATGAACAGCGTGAGCCCGAACAGCTTCTCCACCGCCGCCTCGACCTCTGGCCGCAGCGCGTTGACAATCCCGCCGAGCCGCTCCGCCTCGCGCGACTGGGCTTCGAGCGCCTCGAGGTTGTCGCGGATCGGCTGTTCGCGCGGGATCGTGGAGAGCGCGCCGAAGATCGCGCCGAAGAACCCCACCGGCTCGTCCGCCTGCGCGTCGAGCGAGCCCAACCGGTCGGGCCGCGGATCGACATAGACGCAGCGCCGGTCGACCTCGCGCTGGGCGGGACGGCCGGTGAGCGCCTCCATCGCCGCGGCGAACGGCTTGTTGACCAGCACCGATCCGTCGATCAGCGACACGTGCTCGGCGTTGCCCTGGCGCACGTGGACCGGCATCACGCGTTCGAGGAAGCGCTGCCGGCTCGGCCACTCGCGCCCGGATCGCGCGGCTTCGCCATCGATCTCGGCCAGCTGCAGCGGCGGAAACGCGCCGGGGAAGCTCGCGGTCGCGCGCGCGGCCAGCGTTAGCGAGAGCGGATCGGCGAGGCTTTCGCCGCCGGCGACCGGAGTGCGCGAATGGAACGCGATCGGCAGGCGGTGCTCGCTGTCCTCGACCACCGGCGGGCTGTTGAGGCGCAGCAGTTCGAGATAACCCCGGAAATCGGTGGCGGTGACCTGCAGGTCGATCGGGTGGCCGGGCGGCAGCAATGGATCGCCGACCGGGCCGCGCGCCATCGCCGTCAGCGCATTGTGGATCAGCGCGGTGAAGCCGGAGCCCGAGAAGGGCGGCTCGAACCAGCGGCTGCGGATCAGTTGCGACACCTTGCGGCGGACCTCCGCGCGCGTCTCGGGGGCGACGCTCTCGCTCACGGCGTTGCCGGGGCGCCGAAGCAGCCACCACACCAGCGGCATCGCCCAGAACTTCGCCATGCGCGACCAGGGACGCGCCGCCGGGTCGATGAGCCGTTCGACATCGGCGTTTTCGAGCCACAGTTCGGTCAGCGGCTCGAGGCTGTGACCCGAGTGGATCGCCTGCGCCAGGAACACCGCGTTGATCCCGCCCGCACTCGCGCCGGCGAGTATGTCGGGCAGCATCCGCAGGCGCACCTCGTGTCGGGCCTCGATCGCCTCCAGCAGCTGCCGGTAGACGCCCTGCACGCCGCCCGCGGACGACTCGCCCGAACGAAACGCGCGGCTCGCGCGGGCGAGCTTCCACAGCTCCTTGGTGACCCCGTGCATGTAGACCGCCAGGCTGACGCCGCCGTAGCAGATAAGCGCGATCCTCAGTTCCTTCTGCCGCATCGGCGCCTGTGTGGCGGGCAAATCCGCCCGTGGCAATTGCGTTCCACCTATGTTCCAGCTAGCGTTCGCCGATGGTCAAGACCAAACGCAAGTACGTGTGCCAGGCCTGCGGGTCGGTGACTCACCGCTGGCAGGGGCAGTGCGCGGACTGCGCCGAATGGAACACCCTGGTCGAGGATGCGCCCGCCAGCGTTTTCTCGCTGAAGCACCATCTCTCCAGCGGCGGGCGCGCGGTCGCGTTTGAGGCGCTCGATGCGCCGTCCGAACCGCTCGTCCGGCGGCCGACCGGCCTGGCGGAGTTCGACCGCGCGCTCGGCGGCGGCCTGGTGCCCGGATCGGCGGTGCTGATGGGCGGCGATCCGGGCATTGGCAAGTCCACGCTGCTGCTCCAGGCGGCGGCGACGATCGCGCGCAGCGGCGCGGACGCCGTCTACGTCAGCGGGGAGGAAGCTGCCGGCCAGGTCCGCATGCGCGCAGGCCGGCTGGGCCTCGCCGATGCGCCGATCCGGCTCGCCGCGGCGACCTCCGTGCGCGACATCCTCACCACGTTGGGGCAGGGCGCGCAGCCGGCGCTGCTTGTGATCGATTCGATCCAGACGATGCACTCCGACACCATCGAGGGCGCGCCGGGCACCGTCAGCCAGGTGCGCGGCTGCGCGTTCGAGCTGATCCGCTACGCCAAGGAGAACGGCGTCGCGCTGGTGCTCGTCGGCCACGTCACCAAGGACGGCAGCATCGCCGGGCCGCGCGTGCTCGAGCACATGGTCGACGTGGTGATGAGCTTCGAGGGCGAGCGAAGCCACCAGTACCGGATCCTGCGCGCGCTCAAGAACCGCTTCGGCGCTGTCGACGAGATCGGCGTGTTCGCAATGGCCGGGGCGGGGCTGGAGGAAGTCGCCAACCCATCGCTGCTGTTCCTCTCGGGGCGCGAGGAGCCTCTCGCGGGGAGCGCGGTGTTTCCCGCGCTCGAGGGCACGCGGCCGGTGCTGGTCGAAGTGCAGGCGCTGATCGTGCGGCTGCAGTCGGGCGCCACCCCCCGCCGCGCCGTGGTCGGCTGGGACAGCGGACGGCTGGCGATGCTGCTGGCGGTCCTCGAATCGCGCTGCGGGCTGAACTTCAGTTCCGCGGAGGTCTATCTCAACGTCGCCGGCGGCTACCGCCTGTCGGACCCGGCCGCGGACCTCGCGGTGGCGGCGGCGCTGGTCTCGGCGCTGGCCGACAAGCCGCTCCCCGCGGACAGCGTGTGGTTCGGGGAGGTCTCGTTGGCTGGGGAAATTCGCCCGGTGGCGCACGCCGGTTTGCGGCTCAAGGAAGCCGCCAAGCTCGGCTTCGCGACCGGTGCCGGGCCGGCCGACGCGGACGGCGGTTCATCGCGATTTAACTATCGCGGCCTAAGCCGGTTGGCCAATCTCGTTGACCGAGTCATGGCGGCCCCATAAGCACAGCAGCGATCGTATGACGGGTTTCGACATCATCGTGCTGGTTATCGTCGGCGTGGCGGCGATCGGCGGCTTCATGCGCGGGTTCGTGCAGGAAGTGCTCTCGCTGGCGGCATGGGTGCTGGCGATCTTCGCGATCCATTACCTGCACACCCCGCTCTACGAGTTTCTTGCACCGTACATCGGCAATTCCTCCGCCACCGCGGTGCTCGCCTTCGCGATCCTTCTGCTCATTCCCTACGCCGGCATGAAGCTGATCGCGGGGCGCATGGGCCAGGCGACTCGCAGTTCGTTCCTTGGCCCGATCGACCGCGTGCTCGGCTTCGGTTTCGGGGCGGTCAAGGGCGCGGTGGTGGTGACCTGCGCCTTTGCGCTGCTCGTGCTCGGTTACGACGCGGTGTGGGGCATCGCCGGGCGGCCGACCTGGATCACCACGGCGCGGACCTATCCGCTGGTGAACGCCAGCGCCGACGCGCTGGTGCAGATGATCGACAACCGCCGCTCGGAGCTTCAGCACGACCGCGCGGTCGATCGCCCGGACCAGTGAGCGCCGGCGGACAGGCGGCCCTCTACACGCCCGAATTGCTCGCGCTCGCGGTATCGCTCGCCGGCTGGCCGCTCGATCCTGGCCTCCCTCACCAGGGAGAGGCGCGCTCGCGCAGTTGCGGCAGCACGCTTCGCTTCGGGTGCGAGACGGACGGTGAGGGCCGCATCCGCAAGCCCGGCGTCAGGGTCGCCGCTTGCGCCGTGGGCCAGGCCTCGGCCGCGATCTTCGTCGCCGACGCGGAAGGACGCGATGCAGCGGACCTCGCCCGCGCGCTCGACGAGACCGAACGGTGGGTCGCCGGCACCGGTCCGCAGCCCGACTGGCCGGGCATCGATGCGATCGCTCCGGCGCTCGGCTATCCGGGCCGCCACGGCGCGATCCTGCTGCCGTGGAGAGCGGCCTGCGCGGCGCTTTGCAACCACGGCGCGGGAAGCTAGAGCCGCTCTGCCGAGACCAGGGGAGCCGCAGAGCCATGAGCGCCAGTGCCGCGCACGAACCGAGCGCCAGCGACATGCGGCTGGTGATCGCCGCCTCGTCGGCGGGGACGATCTTCGAATGGTACGATTTCTTCATCTACGGCACGCTCGCGGCGCTGATCGGCAAGGCGTTCTTCCCCGCGGATAACGCGACGCTGCAGACACTGCTGGTGTGGGCCGGGTTCGCGGTCGGCTTCGGCTTCCGGCCCCTGGGCGCGATCCTGTTCGGCTTTCTCGGCGACAAGCTGGGGCGCAAGTACACGTTCCTCATCACCGTGACCGTGATGGGCATCGCCACCGCCGGGGTCGGGCTGGTGCCCGGTGCGGCCTCGATCGGGCTCGCGGCGCCCGCAATCGTCATCCTGCTGCGCATCCTGCAAGGGCTCGCGCTCGGCGGCGAGTACGGCGGCGCGGCGGTCTATGTCGCCGAGCACGCGCCGCCCGAGAAGCGCGGCTATTATACCAGCTTCATCCAGTCGAGCGTGGTCGGCGGCTTCGTGCTGTCGATCGCGGTGGTGATCGCCTGCCGCTTCTTCATCCCGCCCGACCAGTTCGATATCTGGGGCTGGCGCGTGCCGTTCATCCTCAGCCTGGCGCTGCTCGGCGTGTCGCTGTGGATGCGCCTCAAGCTGAGCGAAAGCCCGGTGTTCCGCGCGATGAAGGCCGCGGGCGAGACGGCGGGCAATCCGTTCGTCGAGAGCTTCACCTATCCCGGCAACAAGAAGCGCATTTTCGTCGCGCTGTTCGGCATCACCGGCACGCTGACGACGATCTGGTACACCGCGTTCTTCTCCGGCCTGTCGTTCCTGCGCGGGCCGATGCGGGTGGACGAGCGCACGGTCGAGCTCGTCATGCTGATCGCCGGCCTCATCGGGATGAGCTTCTACCTGGTGGTGGGCAAATGGTCCGACCGGATCGGGCGCAAGACGCCGATCATCGTCGGCGCGGCGCTGACGCTGGTGCTGCTGTTCCCGATCTTCTGGGGCATCGGCGCGCTCGCCAACCCGGGGCTCAACGCCAGCGCGCGCACCGCGCCGGTCGAGGTGCTCGGATCGGGCTGCGAGTACGATCCGTTCGCCAGCAAGCAGGCGACGCCGTGCGGCCGGCTGCTCGCCGACCTGAGCTCGCTCGGCGTGGCCTACGATGTCGCGCCCGGCGCGATGGGCGTGCCGCTGACATTGAAGGTCGGCGCGGTGGCCACCCCGCTCGCCGGCGGCGCCGAGCCCGCCGCCGTGCAGCAGGTGCTGGAGGCGCAGGGCTACGACTTCTCCAAGCAGCATCCGCCGCTCGCATCGCTTGCCGGGATCGTCGTGCTGCTGCTCGGCCTCGCGGCGCTCTCGGCATTGACCTACGGCTCGGTCGCCGCGCTGCTGGCGGAGATGTTCCCGCCGCAGATCCGCTACAGCTCGATGTCGATCCCCTACCACATCGGCGCGGGCTACCTCGGCGGCTTCCTGCCGCTGATCGCGAGCTACATCGTCGCCACCACCGGCAACGCCTACGCCGGGCTGTGGTATACCTGGGGCGTGGTCGCATTCGGGCTGGTGGTCGCGTGGTGGGGCCTCAAGGGCGGCAAGCCGAGCGAGTTCGAAAGCGCGGACCCTCAGCCAGCGGCGGTGCCGGCGACCGCATGACCGACCTTCCGCCGCCGACGCTGCGGCTCGATCTCGACCGCGAGGCGCTCGCAAGCAACTGGCGCGCCCTCGACCGGCTGTCGGGCGCGGCGCAGGCCGGCGCGGCCGTCAAGGCCGAAGCCTACGGGCTGGGCGTGCGCAAGGTCGTCCCGGTGCTCGCCGCCGCCGGCGCGCAGACGTTCTACGTCGCGCACTGGAGCGAAGTGCCCGCCGTCCTCGAGCAGGTCATGCCGCGGCACGTGCGCGTGCTGCACGGGCCCATGAACGCGGCCGACGCGGCCTATGCACGGGCGACCGGGGTGCGGCCGGTGATCAACAGCCTGCACCAGGCGAAAGTGTGGCTCGATGCCGGCAGCGGCGCGTGCGACCTGATGGTCGACACCGGGATCAACCGGCTTGGCCTGCCGATGACCGCGCTGGGCGATCCGCTGGTCGGACAGCTCGAAGTCGACACGCTGATGTCGCACCTCGCCTCCGCGGACGAGGACAGCGCGCTCAACGCGGTCCAGCTCGCGCGCTTCCGTGAGGCCACCGCCGCGATCCCGGCTCCGCGCCGCAGCCTCGCCAACAGCGCCGGGATCGCGCTGGGACCCGACTACGCGTTCGACGTCACGCGCCCGGGCCTCGCGCTCTACGGCGGCGTTCCGCGCCCCGAGCTCGCGGGCCCAATCCGCCAAGTGGCGCGCCCGCACGCCGCGGTGCTGCAGGTGCGCGACCTCGCCGCCGGGGACAGCGTCGGCTACAACGCCACCTTCACCGCCGACCACCCGATGCGCGTGGGCGTGGTCTCGCTCGGCTATGCCGACGGCTTCCTGCGCTGCTGGGCCGGGCGGGGCGCGCTGCGCCACGCGGGCGAGGAGCTGCCGCTGCTGGGGCGCGTCTCGATGGACATGGTGGTGGTCGATCTCGCCCGCGCGCCGCGCGTGGCCGAAGGCGATTGGCTCGAGGTGCCCTACGACTTGCCGCAGGCGGCGGAGCGTTGCGGCCTCTCGCAGTACGAGCTCCTCACGACCCTCGGCAAGCGTTTCCGCCGCTGATTGTTGCGCAAAATGCTGCAGGTGCTAATGCAGCAAATGCGCACAACGAAAAGGGAAACGGCAATGGCTCGGGCCACGGGGAGGGATGGCGACACGATCACCATCAAGAAGTACGCCAACCGGCGGCTCTACAACACCGCCTCCTCGAGCTACATCACCCTCGACGATCTCGCGCAGATGACCCGCCAGGGGGTCGAATTCCAGGTCCTCGACGCCAAGACGGGGGAGGACATCACCCATTCGATCCTCACCCAGATCATCATGGAGGAAGAGGCGAGCGGCGGCGAGCAGATGCTGCCGATCAGCTTCCTGCGCCAGCTCATCGCGATGTACGGCAACTCGATGCAGTCGATGATGCCGCACTACCTCGAGGCAATGATGGATAACTTCCGCCAGAACCAGGCCAAGCTGCAGGAGACCTTCAAGCAGGGCATCGGCAGCAATCCGTTCACGCGGATCGCGGAAACCAACATGGCGATGATGCGCGCCGCGACCGAGGCGTTCATGCCGAAGCGGCCGCCGACAAAGGCCGAGCCCTCCGCCGACACCTCGGACGAGCTCGCCAAGCTGCGCGAGCAGATGGCGGCGATGCAGGCGCAGCTCGACAAGCTCGGCAAGTAGCCCGCCCGTCGCGCGCCCCGCGTTCGTTCCTGTCTCGACTTTCCCGAGCGCCAGCGGCTAGGGGCGCGTCCGATCCAGTTTGCCGAGTAAGCCATGTCCCAGATCCGCCACGCCCTGACCGTCAAGCGCGCCGACGATTTCGCGCAGTGGTATCAGGAAGTCGTCTCCGCCGCCGACCTCGCCGAAGAGTCCGGCGTGCGCGGGTGCATGGTGATCAAGCCGTGGGGCTACGGCATCTGGGAACGCATCCAGCGCCTGATG
>JBQCFR010000059.1:0-4162 GCA_051958885.1 Tsuneonella sp. | reverse complement strand
CCAAGCAGATGCCCGACAAGGTGCGTCAGGTCATCACGCTGGGCAGCCCGATCAGCGATAACCGCCGCTTCACCAACGCCCGTCCGCTGTTCGAGATGATCAACGGCAAGCGGCCCCAGCCGATGCGGAACGGCAAGTTCAAGAAGCTATCCGACGCACCGCCGGTGCCGACCACGTCGATTCTCACCAAGGCCGACGGCGTGGTTCACTGGCGCGGATCGGTCCAGCATCCGGGCGGCAACGCGCAGACCGAGAACATCGAGGTCTTCGCCAGCCACATCGGCCTCGGCGTGAACCCGGCGGTGATGCTGGCGATCGCCGATCGGCTGGCCCAGCCCGAAGGCGAGTGGGCGCCGTTCGAGGCGAGCGGCTGCGCCGCCTTCGCGTTTCCCAAGTCGGGACTGCACTGAAACGATTGCGGTCGCAATCGGAGCGGAGTCACCTTAGTTAGCTTCGTTAGCTGCCTGCTCTCACGCGATTCCCTCGCGTGAGGTGTGCGCGGCGGGAACGAGGTTGGCATGCGCACCATCGGTGCAGCCCTCGATGCTGCGGGCGGGGTGGGCCCCGGTTTCGACCGGCTGCGCCTCGTGCTCGCGACGATGGTGATCGGCGTTCACAGCATCATCGTCGTGGCCGGCCCCGGCGGCACCGACAATCCGCTATGGCTGCCGTCCGAGCTGATCGTGCCCGCCTTCTTCGCGCTCAGCGGCTTTCTGGTGACCGCGAGCGCCGCGCACCACAATGTCGGCCGCTTCGTTGGCAACCGCGCGCTGCGGATCATGCCGGCGCTCGCGGCGAGCGTCGCTGTGACCGCCCGCGTGATTGGTCCGGCGGTCACGGCGCTGCCGCTGCGGCAGTACTTCGCCTCGCCTGACTTCGCGCGCTACTTCCTCAACATTGCGGGACATGTCGTGCTGACGCTGCCGGGGGTGTTCGAGCACCTGCCCGACGCGGGGAACGTCAACCTCTCGCTGTGGACCGTGCGGTGGGAAATCCTTTGCTACGTCATCGTCGCCGCGGGCATCGCGCTTGGCGCGCGGCGGGTGCCGCGCGCGGCCGACGTCTGGTCGCTCGCGGTCATCGCGGTGCCCTCGCTCGCCTGCCTTGCCGTGTTGGCGCTCGACCCGCGCGCGGTCCCGCTGCTCGCCGACGTGCTGCGGCCGCACGAGAGCTATTTCGTCGAGCCGCTACCGCTGCTGCGCGAGGCGAGCCGCGCGCCCGAATGGTTCGTGACCACCGTCGCGAGCTGGAACTTCCGCATCGTGCCGTTCTTCTTCGCGGGCTCGCTCGCCTACCGCTGGCGGTACCGGCTGCCCGTCAGCGCGCTGCTCGCCGCGATCATGGCCTTGGTGCTGGTCGCGCTCACGGCGGCCATTCCCGAGCGCTGGAACGGCCCGTTCCTCTACCTCGCCTGCATTGCGCCGGTCACTTATCTGGTGGCGTGGATCGGGCTGGTGCGGTTCCGCCCGGTGCCGCTTCTCGAAGGCGGCGACTACTCGTACGGAATCTACCTCTACGGCTACCCGCTGCAGCAACTTGTGCACTTCACCGGACTCGACCGGTCGAGCTGGATTCTGAATATCGTACTGACCATACCGCTGGCGTTCGCGACCGCGATGCTGTCGTGGCACCTGATCGAGCATCCGCTCGGCCGCCTTGGCAGCAAGGCCGGCCGCCGCTTCGACCGCTCCGCGACCGCGCCTGTTCTGCTGCAGCGGGGCGAACCCGACCGCGCGCATGGGAACGCCTGACGCGCCTTCGCAGCGTCAGAAGGTCTTGCGGAACTCCAGCTCTACGAAGCGCCCGGTCGGATCGATCAGCCCCGGTTGGTAGCGCAGCGGCACCTGCCCGTTCGCGTCGGTGACCCGCTGGTGGGCGTCGAACAGGTTGTTGATGCGCAGGCTCAGCCGCGCGCCCTTCCAGAAGCCCGGCGTGTCGCCGGTGAGCCAGTGCTGCTGTTCGAGATTGGCGAAAATGCGCAAGTTGAAGGTCGCGAGATCGCCGAAGTGCAGGTCGCTCGAACCCGGCAGGCCGCTGCCCTTGACGGTCGTCGCCGAGGCATAGTTGGCCGATAGCCGCGCGCCGAGGCCCTTGTAGAACACGCCGCCTTCGAGCTCGAACTGGTGGCGCGAGACGCCTCCGCCGCTGCCGGTCGCATCGCCGTCGAGCAGGTCGAGCCGCGGGCCGCCCGGGGCGACGAGGATCGAGTTGGAAAGGTTGATCGTGTGGTAGAGCGACAGGTTCCAGCGCCCCTGACCATCGCCTCCGCGCCCGCCGAAGCGGCCGGCGAATCCGCCGCCACCCCCGCCTCGACCGCCGCGGCCTTCGCCGCCTGACCCGGATGCACCTGTGCCGCGCCGCCCGCCGCCGGGCTGCCCGGCTTGCGCCTGCTCTCCGCCTGCGCTCGGCGTCTGCACCGCACAGACGCGGCTCTTGAATTCCTTCAGCCGCGCGGGATCGACCTGGCCATCGGGGCCCTTCAGCCGGTCGAGCACTTGCTGCGGCAGCGCCGAGATATCCGGCGCCTTGTCGGCGTCGTCGCACGCCAGCGCGGCGCGCATCGCGGCGAAGCGTTGCGGATCGAAGCGCGCCGGCGCACCGTCCGCCGAACAGAACCGCTGGCGCATCGCGGCGACCTTGGCGGGATCGACCTGCCCATCCTCGCCCTTTAGCCGTTCCTGCATGCGCTCGGGCAGCACCGAGAGGTCCGGCGGCTGATCGGCGGGCGCGGCGCAGAACTTGGTGCGGATATCGGCGAAGCGCGCCGGGTCGAACGCACCTTGCGCGCGCACCATCCCACTGGTGCCGCTCGGAGCGGGGCCGGCCGGGGTGCTCGCGGGCGGCTCGGGCGGAGCGACCGCGGAAAGACCGAACCGGCCGCCGCCTCCGCGCGCGTCGCCGCTGTCGCCCTGCGGCTGCGCCTTGCCGAGCTTGCCGAACAGGTTGAAGCCGTAGCGGATGCGGTCGCTGCTCGTATGCGCGAAGGTCACCGGGCGCGCGTCGATCGCGGTCAGCGTGCCGTTCGCCGAGCGGGTCACCCGGTCCGGGAACGCGGCCTCGATCGCGGTGGTGAGCAGCGGGAACGACGCGGTGACGTTGTCCGACCGGTTGCGGTAGTATTCGACGAGGAAATTGGCGCGGTCGAACAGCTTGAGATCGTAGCTCGCCGACAGCTTGAGATCGCGCTGCTTCTCCGCGACGAGGTCGGGATTGCCGCCGGAGGTGGTGGTCACCAGCACCGTCTGGCCGGTGCGGAAATCGTACGTCGGCACATTGTAGTTGACGATCGTCGGACCGCCGAGCTGGCTGAGCCCGGGCGCCGCCTCGCGCACGATGTAGCTGCCCTGCAGCGAGAGCCGGTCGGCCGGCTTCCACGCCAGGCCGACGGTGTAGTTGGTCAGCGTGCCGAAGTCCGACAGGTGGTCGATTCCGCCGGCGAGGTTCAGCGTCAGATCGCCCACCGCGGCGAGGAAATCGTTGCGCCGGCTGGTGAGCGGCACGCTGAGGTTGGCGCCCGCGTTGAGATCGCCGCGGGTCAGCCGCGTGTCGCCCAGCGCGGTGCGGGTGTCGCTGCTCGAGATGCGCGTCCAATCGAACCCGGCGTCGAGCGTCACTCCGACATCGCCTGCCGGCAGGTGGATGGGATTGCCGATCAGGGTGCTCTTGCTCGACGCGGAATAGACCCGGCTCTGCGCCCGGTCGAACCCCGCGCCGGGGACGATCGGCAGCGGCCCGTCGATCGCCAGCGTGCCGGCGGCAGCGGCGGCGACCAGCGCGCCGGTGTTGCGGCGGCGGTCGATCTGCGTATCGCTGTCGGTCCGGCTGGCATCGAGCGTGGTCGAGAACTGCCAGTCGCCGAGCGGCAGGTTGAGGACGCTGCCGAGCGAATAGGTGTCGGTCTGCGAGCGGCGGGTGATCGGATCGGCGTCGAGCACGCGTACCGCAGAATCCGCACCGTTGCTCAGCACTACCGTGTCGAGCCCGGAGAGCGAGCGCGAGACGTCGTGGATCACCTGGCCGTTGATGGTGAACTGCCCCGAACCCGGCGTATCGCCGAGGCCCTGCGTGCTGGTGACGTTGGCCTCAACCGAGGAGTCCTTCGCCACCAACGAGCGGTAGGCGGCGGGGCTCGGGTCGGTGGCGACGGTCGGCACGCTGCCCG
>JBQCFR010000058.1:0-2006 GCA_051958885.1 Tsuneonella sp. | reverse complement strand
CGCAAGGCGTCGCGAGCGGCGAGCACCGAGGCGGAGTGCAGCAGCGCGGTCGCCGCGAGCCACGGCATCAGCGAGGCGTTCTCCACCGGGTCCCAGAACCACCAGCCGCCCCAGCCGAGCTCGTAATAGGCCCAGTAGCTGCCCGCGGTGATCCCGAGCGTGAGGAATATCCACGCACCGAGCACCCACGGCCGCATGGTTCGCGCGAACTCGGGCGTGACCTGCCGCGTGAGCAAGGCGCCGATGGCGAAGCTGAACGCGATCGAGAGCCCGACGTAGCCGAAATAGAGCGTCGGCGGGTGGAACGCGAGGCCGAGGTCCTGCAGCAGTGGGTTCAGCCCGTTACCCTCGGCCGCGGGCACCGGCAGGCGTTCGAACGGGTTCGAACTGAACAGCAGGAACGCATAGACACCGAGCGCGACGAACCCTTGCGAGGCGAGCGTCGCCTGCATCGTGCGCTCCGGCAGCCGCCGCTCGATGAGGGCGATGAGCGCACCGGCCGCCGACATCACGGTGACCCACAGCAGCATCGAGCCTTCGTGGTTGCCCCACGCGCCGGCGATCTTGAAGATCAGCGGCTTCATCGAATGCGAGTTCTCGGCCACCAGCTTGACCGACAGGTCGGTGCGGGCGAACACCAGCAGCAGCATCAGGAATGCGAACGCGCAGAGCGCCCCCTGCACCACCGCCGCCGGGCGCACCATCGCGCTCATCTCGCTGCCATCCTCGCGCGCGCCGGCCCACCCGGCGACGAGTTGCAGCGCGGCCAGCGCGGCGGCGAGCCATAGGGCGGCGAGACCCAGTTCAGCGATCATCGGGTCGTTTCCGCCACCGCGGCCTTTTTCTGCGCGGCGGTCATATCCTGCAGTTCGCGCGGAACATAGTTCTCATCGTGCTTGGCGAGCAGGTTGTCTGCCACGAACGTGCCGTTCGCCTGCATGCGCCCCTCGGCCACCACGCCCGAACCCTCGACGAACAGGTCGGGCACGATGCCCTTGAAGCGAACGGGAACCCGCGCGGTGCCGTCCCCGACGATGAAGTCGATCGTCACCCCGTCCGGCTCGGTCACGATCGATCCCTTCTCGACCATCCCGCCGAGCCGCACGGCGCGGCCGGGCGCGGGAGGCGTGGCGACGATCTGGCTCGGCACGTAGAAATAGCTCGCCTGGTTGCGCAGCGCCCAGGTGGCGAGCACCGCCGCCACGATCAGCACGACCACCGCGATGACGACCAGCGCCAGGCGCTGGTGCTTGGGCTTGATCCGGTTCACCGCCGCCGCGCCTAGTCACGTCGCGCTTCCGCCCGCCGCATCGCGAGCCATGACCAGCCGATCAGCGCCAGCGTACCGAGCACTCCCAAGGCATAGGCGGCAAGCACGAATGGCCAGGGGTCGAGCGCCTCGCGCATCAGCGGGTCTCCAGCGCGCGCCGGCGCATCCGCGCCTCGGCCTGGACCGCGGCGACCAGCGTACGCATGCGCATCAGCACGACCGCGCCGAACAGGCAGGTGAAGCCGAGCGTCGCGACCAGCAAGGGCCAGAGAAACGCCGGCGCCATCGAGGATTGGCCCATCGATATGCTCGGCGGCTGGTGGATCGAATACCACCACAGCACCGAATAATGGATGATCGGAATGTTCGCCACACCCACCAGCCCGAAGATAGCCGCGATGCGGCTGGAGGCGCCCTCGCGGTCGATGGCGGACGCCAGGGCGATATATCCAAAATAGAGGAACAGCAGCACCAGCATGCTGGTCAGCCGCCCGTCCCACACCCACCAGGTGCCCCACGCCGGCCGGCCCCACAGCGAGCCGGTGACGAGGCACAGCGCGGTGAAGAAGGCGCCCGGAACCGCCGCCGCCCGGCCCGCGAGCGCCGCGAGCGGATGGCGCCAGACGAGCTCGGCAAGGCTCGCCGCAGCGATCGTGGTCCAGCCGGCCATTCCCAGCCACGCCGCCGGCACCTGGAGGACCAGGATGCGCACCGCATCCCCCTGCCGCCGTTCGGC